>JAJBVE010000045.1:43866-52122 GCA_020859995.1 Clostridiales bacterium | reverse complement strand
TTTGGAAAAAATCAAGAATTTGTATAGACTTCAGCTTTTTATTCTTTAGCGCTGGCTATACAGTCAGCGGCTTGACGATCACTACTTCAGCGGATTATAATGGATTGTTTGGATATGTTGGTTCCGGTGGAGTTGTTAAAAATCTGACCGTGAAAGGTTCAGTCACAGGAGGCTATCATGTGGCAGGGATTGTTGCTTTTGCTACTGATGCTACGATCGCGAATTGCATAAATAAAGCGACAGTAACCGGAGCAAACAAGGTAGGCGGCGTTGTTGGTTGTCTGTCGGCGGCCATGATGTATAACTGTCAGAATGAAGGAACAATCACAGGGACGGTTCGTTGCGCGGGTGGCGTTGCCGGAGATGTCTATCCGTCAGGAAGCATAAGCAATTGCTGTAATATTGGAAGCGTGACAGGAGTAAGTCTGGTCGGAGGAATCAGCGGTGGCTGCACGGAGGCTGAGGTAATCAATTGCAATAACTCAGGAACAGTAATGGGTTCCAGCAAAGTGGGCGGGATCTGCGGAGATAACAGCAGCTATGCGGGAACAAGAATGTATAATTATTTTTATAAAACTTCTATCATAAATTCATCGTTTTCGGTGTCAGGTACAAATTGTTCTACCTATGCCACCAAGAGTACCACGTTGGATGCTTCAGTGAAAGTATCCGGAACTACCTGTACAAAGGCAGTAAATGCTCTGAATACATGGGTAAACGCGAATAGCGGTTCTGTGAAATATAAAAAATGGAAAGTGAATTCGAATGGAAAGCTTGTTCTCTCTCTGACAACGAATTCTTCCTCAACAGTTGCGGTGACTTCGCTTTCGCTTTCTGGCAGTTCCAAAACTACTGTTGGAAAAAGTATTACCCTGACATTAGGCGTGTCTCCGTCGAATGCTTCTAATAAAACTGTCACATGGTCTTCCAGTTCTACGAGTGTGGCTACAGTTTCTTCCAGTGGAAAGGTGACTGCAAAAAAACCGGGAAAGACTACCATCACAGCTACGGCGACAGATGGAAGCGGGAAAAAGGCAACTCATACGATTATTGTATATCCTGCAAAAAATAAAATTACAGGACTGACAAGCAGTAAAAAGAGCTTTACAGTAAAATGGAGTAAGGTAAGCGGAGTCACTGGCTATCAGATTCAGTACGATACGAGCAGTAGTTTTTCAGGCGATGTGACGACAACCACAATCTCCGGAGCGAAAAATGTCAGCTATACCGCGGCTGGGCTGAAAAAGGGCAAGACTTATTATGTAAGAGTTCGTTCTTATAAAACGATTTCAGGAAAGAAGTATTATTCTTCGTGGAGTACAAAAAAGAAAATAAAGATAGTCGCGAATTAAAATCGTGTTTTGTTTTCGTATGAAGCAAAAAGGACATCTTGTCTGAATTCCCCGCATTCGCAGAATGGTGCTGGTACAGCCTTATGAACGAATCAGGAAAAACACTGATGTGAAAAACAGGCAGCAGGATACTATCATTCAGTTCCAGCTGCCTGTTTTTTGTGTGCAGAGCCGTGCACATGTTCTGTTAAATGCCAGGTGGTTGTGGTATGATTATCGTTTTCAGAATGGTCCATGCGCCTGCCACGTAGCTTGCTCATGGACCCCGGACGGATTATAGGATATTTTACAGGATGCGGATGCCGGCCTCCCGGCAGCGGCGCAGGGTCTCTTCGTCCCAGATCCCGGCCTGAACCTCACCGACATGCGCTTTCTGAAGCAGCAGCATACAGATGCGGGATTGCCCGATACCGCCGCCGATGGTCAGCGGAAGCTCGCCGGAGAGCAGCATCTGATGGAAGGGGAGAGACCTTCTCTCATCATGCCCGGACTTGGTAAGCTGCTCATCGAGCGAACGCGCGTCCACTCGGATGCCCATGGAGGAGACCTCCAGCGCGCACTGGAGCGGCTCATGCCAGAACAGCAGGTCGCCGTTCAGCTGCCAGTCATCGTAATCCGGTGCCCGCCCGTCATGCGGTTTTCCGGATTTCAGCAGGTCGCCGATCTGCATGATAAAGATCGTTTTCTTTTCCCTGGCAAAAGCATTTTCCCGCTCCTTTGGAGTCAGATCGGGGTACCGGTCCTCCAGCTCCTGAGAGGTGATGAAGGTAATCTCACGGCAAAGCTCCGTGTCCAGTTGCTCATACTTGTAGCGGACCTCGTCCAGCGTATTGCAGATGGATTCTACGATGCGCTTCACGGTCATTTTCAGATAATCGAAATTCCGGTCGTCCGCCGTGATGATTTTTTCCCAGTCCCACTGGTCGACATAAGCGGAATGCAGGTTGTCAAGCTCCTCGTCGCGGCGAATCGCGTTCATATCGCAAAGAAGACCGTTTCCTACGCGGAAATCATAGCGGTAAAGAGCCATCCGCTTCCATTTGGCCAGCGAATGCACGACCTGCGCGTCCACACCGGCGTCCGGAATTCCGAACGTGACCGGCCGCTCGACGCCATTCAGGTCGTCATTTAGGCCCGTCGCGGGGTCCACAAACAATGGAGCCGTCACACGCTTCAGCTTCAACGCCATACAAAGCTTTTGCTCCATCAGATGCTTGATGAGGCCGATCGCCTCCTGCGTTTCGTAGTTGTTGAGAGGGGAATGATAATTTTCTGGTATCAGAACAGTGCTCATGAAAGCCTCCTTCTATACGTGGGAATCCTGCCAGGCGGGATTCTGCTTTGTTTGATGCGCACAGGCCGCACACGGAATTTTGGCAGTTCTGCTGCCCGCAGCCGGTGCATGCGAACAGGAGACGAAAAGGCTGCCTCCTGCTCGATTACGGGTTCAACTCCTGCCATTCTAGCACAAATAGTATTTGTGTGTAAAGCGTCAAACGATATTGACAAATCGGAGGGATGCCGATATAGTTGAATTAAGTCATCGCCTGTCGAATCTATATGATTTTTGCTAAAACAGGTGTGTATTGATTTACTCATGTTTTCCAGAGGTTGGCAACGCTGGGAACGATTTGATAAAAATGACAAGGGAGTGATGTACAAATGCAGATTATTCATGTTTCAAAAACAAGGCCGGGGAGCTTTCCGTCTCTTCAATCGGCCATCCTTTCCATAGATGACGGCCCGAGGGAGAAGGTTGTGGTCTGTGTGGAGCCGGGAATTTATGAGGAAAAGGTCTTTATCCGGAAGGAAAATATAGAGATTGTCGGGGAAAATCCCGCCAACACCATCATCTGTTATGGAGACGGTGCCTATCAGCAGCGCCCGGACGGCTCCAGACCATATGGGACATTCAATACGGCCGTCATGCTCTTTGCAGGCAGGGACATCACGGTGGAAAATATTACCATAAAAAATACAGCCGGTCCGGGAGAACACGCCGGACAGGCACTGGCCATCTACGCCGGTGCGGATCGGCTCACCTTTCGCAACTGCCGCCTGCTCGGATACCAGGATACGGTCTTTGCCGGATACGTAAAGGATTTCGACCAGAATCCTTACCCGATGCTGCCGGATTTTTTTACAGAGTCTCAGGTACCGATCAGCAGCAGTCCGGTCCGCAATTATTTCAAGGACTGCTATATCTGCGGAGACATCGACTTTATCTTTAGACCAAATACCGCGTTTTTTGAAAACTGTGAGATCCACACGGAGAGGGAATCCTTCATCTCCGCTGCCAGTACATGGGAAGGGCAGGAGTATGGCCTTGTATTTTCGCATTGCGCATTGACCGGCAAAGATACGCAGGGCGTGGCCCCGCAGAATGTGGCTCCAAAGAGCCCGGTTTCGCAGAGCGCGGACACGCAGGACATAGATAAGCCATATACCTATCTGGGGCGCCCGTGGAGAGATTACGCGAGGACGGCTTTTGTGTGCTGCACGATGGGCAGCCACATTTATCCGGAAGGATGGGATAACTGGGACAAGCCGAAAGCAGAAAAATGCTGCACCTACATAGAATACGGAAACTCTGGTCCAGGGTCAGCTGATTTTCACAAAGAGGCCAGAGTTCCGTTCTCCAGACAGCTCACCGATCCGGGGACAGAGGAACATTTTTCGAAAGAAAAGGTGCTCGGAGGGGATGATGGATGGTGTCCGTGAGAAAACGATGAAGCGACTTCTGGCTCCCTGTGCATTACTAAGATTAAGAAGCCATCTGAGAAAATCTCGGATGGCTTTTTGAAGAATCCATTTAAAGAGGTTTTACTTTGAAGAATCTCATTTGAAAGAGCAGAAGAAATGTTTAATCAACTTCGAATTCCCGAATTTCCCCGGTGACGGCATTGATCTCAAACTCATATTCCGTTTTGCCCTGGTAGAATTCAATTTCGTAGACCATAATACCGTCTTCCCGGTCGAGCTTCGCTTTTTTAAACGTCACATCTTCAGAAGAGAGCCCGGCCTTCGTCAGCGCGATGGCTTTGGCCTCGTCTACGCTGATGTAGGTGCTTTGTGAATCCTGTGTACTTTGGGAAGCTTGTGAGTTTCCGACACTTTCAGAGTTTTCCGTATTGGAGGCAGTGCCTGAGGTACTTTCCGCCGCGTCTGCCGCAGATGTGTCTTTCCTCTGGCTGCCAGAATCGGCAGCCGGGAGAAGCTCTTCGGAGAGACTCAGGATATCACCGGAAAGTGTACTGATCTCGTATTCGTATTGCTTCTCATCAGTATAGAATTCAAGATCATATACGGATAAACCGTCATCATAATCTTCCTTTTCCCTGGTATAGATGACAGATGCTATTTCATCCTCGGTAAGCAGCGTATCTGCAAGCGCGATTTCTTTTGCTTCTTCCAGAGAGATAGAAGCCGTGCTTTCCGCAGTGCCAGATGAGAGCAGAGAAATTTTCAACGCTTCATAGTCAACCGATTTCCTGAGAATGCTGCCGTCATATGCCTGCACATGATACTCGTATTCCGTTCCCTCGGCAGTAAATTCCACATCGTAGAAAAATTCTCCGTCATCGTAGTCGTATTTTGCGGAAACATATTCGGCTGCGACCGGATCCACACCAGCGTCGGCAAAGGCGAAATTCTTAGCAGTCTCCGCGCCGATGACAGACTCGGCTGCTGAGGTTTCAGCCTCAGTGGCGGCTTCGGTTTCTGCAGCCAGAGCGGATGTACCTGAGGGGAAAAATGCTCCAAGCAGGCAGGTGAGTGTAATAACTGCAGTCTTCCGTAAATTGAAATGATTCCAGGTTTTGTTCGTCATAATTGTGTCCTCCTTTATTTTAGTATTTGTTTTTTCTGATTACACTATAACAGGCAAACATTAGAGGAACATTAGAGCGGAAAAATTCAGTAGAAAAGATTACTGCAGTGGAAAACTTACAGTAAAAGTGCTTCCGTGCTCAGGTTCGCTTTCCACGGTCACCGTCCCGGGCATCATGATATCCAGGATAATGGCGTCATATTCCGCGCAGGCGAGATGATCCATCGCCTCGTTTCCATCATAACAGCTGTCTACGCTGTATCCGGATGAAACCAGTTTTTTTGTGATGATGCGGTTCAGATCCCGCTCATCTTCGGCTAATAAAATACGCATAATCAGGTATTCGTTTCATATTTTTATTCCAGCGAAGCAACGAGCCAAGTAGCCGGAGTCATAAGGAATCCGTCGGCATAGCCGACACCTTATGACATAGCCTGCACGGATATTTGACTTTAATGCTGCCCGATCACGATCCTGGGAGAGTTATCTGTCAGCCGATCAGTGCGTCCGCGAGACTTTCCAGCTCCGTGATATTCGCTTCCGAGAGCGTGGAGCGGATGGTGACGACCGGCTCGACCTCGGTCATGTCTTTCATCTGGGCAATGTGTGCTTTCATAAACTTCGCGGAGACGGGTCCCCAGCTGCCGTTCTGGATGTAGCCGACGGTCCGCTTCTGGAAGTTTTTAATCTTCAGATGATACAAAAAGTCCTCCATCGCCGGATGCAGGGAAGCGTCGTAAGTGACGCTGGCGAGCACCAGCCGGTCATAGCGGTACGCGTATTCGACTGCTACGGACATGTCGTCACGGTTCAGATCAAATACAGCGACCTGCTGTTCTCCTTTTTCACGGAGAATATCCGCGAATTGTCTGGCTGCCTTGCCGGTATTTCCATGCAAAGACGCGTAAGCGACTACAACACCCTTGTCCTCCGGCTCATAGCTGCTCCAGGTGAGATACTTGCCGATATAATATCCAAGATCACTTTTAAGCACCGGACCATGCAGCGGGAGAATAGCCGCGATATCCAGGCCGGAAGCTTTTTTAAGCAGTGCCTGTACCTGCGTGCCGTATTTTCCGACAATGTTGATGTAATAGCGCCTTGCCTCAGTGATCCAGTCAATGTCCTCGGAAAGTGCGCCGAAGGTGCCGAAGCCGTCGGCGGAGAAGAGCAGCTTTTCGCTCTGCTCGTAAGTCACCATGACCTCCGGCCAGTGTACAAACGGCGCCATGAAAAACTGCAGCGTATGGCTGCCAAGAGTAAGCGTATCGCCTTCGTCAACGGACACGGTCTGCTCCTTCAGGTCAAAAAACTGTTTCAGTATCGGAAATGTCTTTTTGTTGCCGACCACTGTGGTCTCCGGATAGGTATCCAGAAAGCTGCGGATACTGCCGGAATGATCCGGCTCCATATGCTGTACGACAAGATAATCCGGTTTCCTGTCACCAAGCGCTGCCTGGATTTTCTGCAGCCACTCTTTGGTACCGCGCGGATCCACGGTGTCCATGACCGCGGTTTTATCATCCATGATCAGATAAGAATTATAGGAAACTCCGTAAGGAATCCGGTACTGGCCTTCAAAAAGGTCCAGCGTGGTATCGTCTACACCGACATAGATCACCGAATCGGAAACGTGCATGTCTTTCATAAAAAAATCCTCCTGGTAGTATATTTTTACAGCAGTTCCTTCATAATAAATGCGTAAATCTGCTGACTGTGCTCCTGCCAGTTGCGGCAGGCTTTTTTCGCCTGTTCTTCGTATGGAACGGAAAAGGTCAGGTCAATCGGTCTGGAAAGTTTCTCCTTCACAAGACAGTGTACCGAATAATCGCCGTCCGTGTTTTTATAGTAATCCGCCAGAACGGATACCTCATCGCGCAGCCGGATTCTGTTTTTGGCCATATACTGGTCAATCTCATCGCGGATGGAGGGTGAGATGCGGTTATGGAAATACTTCAGCGTCTCCGTACCAGTATCCGTTATCGAATAATACATCTCATCCCGTATTTTTTCTGAACGGATCATCTGCCCTTCTTCCAGATCAGAGAGTACCATGTGAAAGACAAAATAGTCGGTATATCCCTGGCCAAGGATAAAATCAGAGAGCTGGGCATCGGTCAGCGGAAAATCAACTTTACTCAGCATATATAGAACAATCAGCTTGTACAGAGTTACCGGTTCGGACATGGTGGACCTCCTTATGATTTATTCTGCTTCCAGTTGCTGGAAGCTTTTACAGTATAGCATCGGAAAAGTGATTCGTAAAGATAAAAAGTTTTTCCGTTTTCGAGCTTATTTTTCGTTATCTTTTTTAAATAGAAGTAAATTTATGAGTAACGGGTATCTGTTGCTTGCGTTGATGCCATGTACCGGGCAGCGCAATAACTATTACGAAAAAAATAAGATTCGTGTCGTTGAAACTTTGCGGATGTCATGATATAGTAAGATATAAATTGGCTTTTGACGCTGGAGATGGCAGTTGCCATTTTCTGGTAAAAGTTGTAACATTGCATGGATGAGCGGGAACGCGAAAGAAATTCATGTATGGATATACTGAGGATAAAATCATGGATGAACAGAAGAAAACGCTGGGGCGTTCACGTATTTATAGTGGCAGTCAGCCAGAAGAAGAGTCTCAGGGGCGCCGGACCGACAGGGAGAATCCACCTTTGGAAGGCAGACGAAGCCGCCGCGCGCAGACCATCGGGACAGTACCCAGAGAACGCCTGACGGAAGCGCCGTCCGGCCGCAGACGCAGAGACGAAGAGACCGAATTCAAAATGCGGGTTCTCTGGATCCTTTTGGGAATATTGGTCGTGTTGTTGATAATCGCGATTGTTTTCGAGGTGATTCTGGGCTATGGCAGCCGGGAAACCGGCTCAGAGCGTATGGGTGCTGCTGCGGAGCAGACAGAGACAGAGACACTTTCCTGGACAGAGAGTGAGCCGGAGCAGGAATCTGAGAGCGTGGAAGGCGGCTTGACAGGAGACAGCAGCGTCACAGCAGAAGATGATGCTTCTGAGAACAGTAGCGTCACAGCGGAAGATGACGCTTCTGAAGACAGCAGCGTCACAG
>JAJBVE010000045.1:24650-43766 GCA_020859995.1 Clostridiales bacterium | reverse complement strand
CGGAAGATGATGCTTCTGAAGACAGCAGCGTCACAGCGGAAGATGATGCTTCTGAAGACAGCAGCGTCACAGCGGAAGATGATGCTTCTGAGGACAGCAGCGTCGCGTCGGAAGATGGCTCCGCTGAAAATACTGCTGATATAACGACGGATGGTTCCTCTGGGGACGATGCAGACGCGGCAGATGGCAGTCTGACAGGCGATACATCCGGAGTGGCGGATGATTCTACGGGGGATCAGAACGCGCAGAGTTCCATTCCCGGCGGTGAGACTTTGGCCGGCGCGGGCGCATGAAGCAAATGATGGAAATTCCGCGGCCGGCGGCAGGACGCTGACTGGCTCTGACGGCTAAAATATTGGAGGAGACGATGGGAGATCAGGATTATAATCCAAACGAACGGCGGGCGAAGCGGCGAAAGCATGAACTAGTGATGAAATGTGTGATATCGGTACTGATCCTGGCACTTGTAGTGATGCTTGCGCTGCTCGTAAAAGAAGTGGTGATTCCGGAAGTGGTGAAGCTGACGGGCGTGGAGAGGCTGGAGCAGGGAAACGCCAGCCAGGATGAGACGGGCACCATTGAAACAGCTCTGTCGGAAACAGACGGCGCGGACAATACAACAGCGGATGCCGCAGAGGATTCGGGTGGAGAAAATTCTGCTTCGGACACAGCGGTCGGCACAGACGATTCGGACAATGCAGGAGCAGACGGGACCGACGTCTCTGAGACAGATGCCATAGGAGCTGAGAATGCCGGGGAGACTTCCGATGAGGATGGCCTTTCGACTGCGGAGGAGATGGAAGTAGACGCAGTGCTTCTGGAAGCAGAGACACTTGCCGCCATGTATGATTATGACGGAGCCATTGAGTGTGTACAGGCTTCTGAATATTATGAAGAAAGCGAGATTTTGCAGCAGGCAGCGTCCAGCTACGAAAAAACAAAGGCGAATTGTGTTGTCTGGCAGCCGGAAGAGGTAACGCACATCTTTTTCCATATGATTATCTGGGACGCGTCAAAGGCCTTTGACGGAGATCAGTACGCGGAAGGCTACAATCAATATATGGTGACAATGGACGAGTTCTCCGCAATCATGGAGACCATGTACGAAGAAGGATATGTAATGGTCAGCATGCATGACATGTGTACCGTGAATGAGGATGGGACAGTGACCCGCAAGGAAATCCTTCTGCCTGAGGGCAAGATACCGTTTGTTCTTTCACAGGATGATGTGAATTATTACCATTATATGGACGGTGATGGCTTTGCGTCAAAGCTGGTGCTGGATGAAAATGGCGACGTGAAGGCAGAATATATCGAGGATGACGGTTCTGTTTCCATCGGCGACTATGATCTGGTACCGTGGATTGACACGTTTGTGGATTCTCATCCGGATTTCTCATATCATGGTCATAAAGGGACGATTGCTTTGACAGGCTATGAAGGAGCTTTGGGCTATCGGACGGACGAAGTCTATCTGACAAAGGATGAGGACCGGCTGACCTACTGGCAGAAGCTTTTCCTGGAGGAAAATCCGGATTTTGATGAGGAAGCCTGGCAGAACGAGGTCGATACGGCCACGGCGGTCGCGGAAGCGCTGAAAGCGGACGGCTGGGAGTTTGCCAGCCACACCTGGGGGCACATTGACCCGATGGCCAAAGGACTGGATGGCACGATGACTGATACAGAGCGCTGGAAGAACAACGTGGAGACGATTGTCGGGGAGACGGACATTATCATCTTTGCGTTCGGCGCGGATATCAGCAACTGGACAGAATATTCGGAGGATAATGAGTACTATATCTATCTGAAGGAGCAGGGATATAATATTTTCTGCTGCGTCGACTCGACACAGTACTGGGTGCAGTTCAACGGTACATCCATGCGTATGGGACGGCGTAACATCGATGGCTACCGTATGTATTACAACGCGGATCTGCTCTCAGATCTTTTTGATGTGAGCAGCGTCTGGGACAGCCTGCGTCCGGATACCGTTGCGGAGCTGACAGACGCAGCCGGCTCGATGAGCTCCGAATACTCGACGTCAGATGAAGATTCATCCTCGACGGACGAAGGATCCTTATCAGCGGATGAGGGAACCGCAGAAGGCGGGGGCGAGTAGTTCTCAAAACGCAGTGGGCAACCTTGCCTGCCAGAGCGCCTGGCAGGATCATCAGAATTATGTCAGGGCAAAACGATATTCATTACGGAATCGCTCAGGAACGGTTCAAAGCAGGCGGCTGGATCAAAGGGATATAGAGGCAGCCACAGAAACAAAACAGATGAATCAGCAACCATAAAAAACAACATCGGAGGAAAAGAGAATTATGAGGACTTATCTTGTAACCGGAGGAGCCGGATTCATCGGTTCCAATTACATTCATTACATGTTTCGCAAATATGGAGATACGATCCGCATCATCAATGTAGACAAGCTGACCTATGCGGGAAATCTGGAAAATCTCCGCGATGTAGAAGCCCGCGAAAACTATACCTTTATCCGCGCGGACATCTGTGATTCCGAGGCAATCAATCGGATTTTTGAGGAAAATGACATTGACCGTGTCGTACATTTCGCGGCGGAAAGCCATGTGGACCGGAGCATCCGCGATCCGGAGGTGTTTGTAAAGACCAACGTACTCGGCACGCTGGTGATGCTGAACGCTGCGAAAGCGGCCTGGGAGCTGCCAGACGGTACCTTTCAGGAGGGGAAAAAGTTCCTTCACGTTTCGACTGATGAGGTGTATGGATCTCTGGAAAATGAGGGTGAATATTTTTATGAGACGACGCCTTACGCGCCGCACAGCCCGTACTCTGCCAGCAAGGCTTCCTCTGACATGCTTGTGAAAGCCTATATGGACACCTACCATTTCCCGGCGAACATTACGAACTGCAGCAATAATTACGGCCCTTACCAGTTCCCGGAGAAGCTGATTCCGCTGATCATCAACAACGCTCTGCAGGGCAAGCCACTGCCGGTGTACGGCGACGGCAAAAACGTCCGCGACTGGCTCTATGTTGAGGATCATGCGAAAGGCATTGATCTGGTGCAGGAAAAAGGACGCCTCTTTGAAACCTACAACATCGGCGGGCACAACGAGCGGCAGAACATTCAGATTATTCACATTATCCTGGACACTCTGTGTGAGATGCTGCCGGACGACGACCCGAGGAAAGCGCACATCAATGAGAGCCTGATTACCTATGTCACCGACCGCAAGGGCCATGACCGCCGCTACGCGATCGCGCCGGACAAGATCCGCGCCGAGGTTGGCTGGGAGCCTGAGACAAAATTCGAGGACGGCATCCGTCTCACTATCCGCTGGTATTTCGAGCACGAAGACTGGATGGCGAACGTCACCAGCGGCGATTATCAGAAATATTATGACGAGATGTATCAGGGAAAATAAGGCAGTGCGAAGGGAGGCCAGGGCAAATGGGCAAATATCTGAATCCCGGATATGACGCATTTGAAAGAATTCGAAGAGATGTTTATATCGATAAGTCCGGTCTTATCACTTATATGAACAGCTTGATTGGAAAACCAAAGCCTCTGGTCTGTTTCAGCAGACCCAGACGGTTTGGAAAGACCTTTGCTGCCGATATGCTGTGTGCCTATTATGATAAAAGCTGTGATTCCCGGTTTCTCTTTGAAGATTTAAAGGTTGCAGATTCAGACGGGTTTGAGAAACATCTGAATCAGTATAATGTCCTTTCTTTTGATGTGACCGGATTTATTACGGAATCTGGTGAACGTGGGGCAGATATTCTGGCTAAGCTGAAAAAGGCTCTTCTGAAAGAGCTTCGGGAGGCTTTTCCTGACTGTGTGAGTTCGGAAGAGGAGAGCCTTGCGGATACCCTTTATTCAATTGTATCAAAAGGAAATGCGAAGTTTGTTATTGTCATTGACGAGTGGGACGCACTGTTTCGGGAATTTAAGGATGACACGGAGCTTCAAAAAGATTATATCCTGCTTTTGCGCAGTCTGTTTAAAAATAAAGATGTTACAGCAAAAGTGATTGCCGCTGCGTATATGACCGGCATACTTCCTGTAAAAAAATATGGGACTGAATCCGCAGTGTCTGATTTTAAAGAATTTACAATGGAAAGTCCGGCAAAGCTTGCTGAATATGTGGGTTTTACGGAGGCGGAGGTCAAAAAGCTCTGTGAAGAATATCGTATGGATTTTTCCGAAATGCGTACCTGGTATGATGGGTATTCTTTCAGTAAAATCAGACATGTGTACAGTCCGAATTCTGTGATGAATGCGATACAGAATGAGGAATTCCGCAATTACTGGACAAAAACAGAATCCTTTGAGAGTTTGAAAAAATATATCAGCAAGAATCTGGATGGATTGAGAGACGCTGTGATATTGATGTTAGGCGGACAGAGGGTCACAATTGATACCGGAACTTTTCAAAATGACATTACATCATTTAGTAATAAGGATGATGTACTTACGCTGCTGATTCATCTGGGTTATCTGGCTTACAATCAGGCCGAAGGGGAAGTGTACATTCCAAACCGCGAGGTCGCCGAGGTATTTCGGTCATCTGTAAAAGGCGGAAAGTGGGCGCCGGTCGAGTACGCGATTGACCAGGCGGAAAGATTGCTGGATGCCACAATCCGCGGGGACAGTGAAAAGATAGCGGAATCGTTGGAACTGGTACATGAAGAGTGTTCCTCCGCGCTGACTTATAATGATGAGAATTCTCTCGCCTGTGCAATTTATATCGCGTATTACACGGCAAAGAATCATTATATGATGATCCGCGAATTGCCTGCCGGAAAGGGCTTTGCGGATTATGCTTTCATCCCGCGTCCAGACTCTGATAAACCGGCAATGGTAATTGAACTAAAATATGACAAAGATGCAGACACCGCGATCCGGCAGATTCATGACAATCGCTATGCAGGTGCGCTGAAAGGTTATTCCAGCAGCCTTCTTTTAGTTGGAATCAACTACGATAAGGACGCGAGGGGAGCAAAAAGAAAAAAGCACAGCTGCGTGGTTGAGAGGATGTGAGAGACTTCTGTGATGGCTGTTTTCAAAATACTTTTATTTTGCCTGTGGCTGTTTGTGCTGCCTTTTATAAATGGCCTGCCGCTGGCCTGGAAACAGAAAAAAGACTCAGGCATTCTTTTTCAGGCCATGCTTTATGGGATCAGTCTGGAGCTTGCTCTGTTTGAAATTCTGGCTGTCCCGATGACCTTTTTGAAATGTCCGCTGAAAATGCTCTGTTGCTTATGGGCGGCTCTCACATTGCTTTTGGCAGCTTTTTCATGCGTAAAATTTGTATGGCCACAGTGCCGTGCCGTGCTTTTTGGCCATGAAAAGATGGGATATACACCTATGTTTCTTGTCATTATCGTGTGCGTGCTTCTTCAGGCTGCATATGTTACGCTGAATCAGCACATAGACGATGATGATGCTTATTATGTCGCGACTGCTGTGACAGCGGTGGAAACAGACACTCTGATGGAGTATAATCCCTACACGGGAAATCTCTACAGCAAGCTGCCGAGCCGGTACGTGCTCTCAGCGTGGCCGTTGTATCTGGCCTCTCTTTCCGTGCTGTCGGGAGGTCTTCATCCGACACTGATTGCACATTTTCTGCTGCCGGGGCTGGTGGTGCTGTTTGCTTACCTGATTTACGCGCTGATTGCCCGCGACCTGTTTCCGGACAACCGCGGCAGACAGGAAGTTTTTCTTTTATTTATCATACTGGTTTTGAGCTTTTCCGGATTTTCTATTTATTCATCCGGGACTTTTCTGTTCATCCGCGGATGGCAGGGAAAAGCACTGGTAGCAGGCGTTTCTGTGCCTGCGCTGTTTTATCTGTGCAGACGCGCTATGGTGACGGCAAGGGGATTTTGCACCTGGTTTTCCCTCTTTTGCGCAGTGACGGCGACTTGTCTGTTTTCATCCATGGGAGTTATCATTTCGCTTATTTCTGTCGGAGTATATGCTCTGGTATACGGAATGAAAGAGAGGCAATGGCGCTGTCTGCCATACGCGGCACTTTCCTGCGGAAGCGCGATTTTAAGCGGAGTGGTGTATCTGTTTATATCATAATACAGTATATTGGGCCGATCCCTCAAATTTTCTGCTGCCTCTGGATTAGAAACCATGGTACAGTGCGGTTACACGTCATATACGCGCCACGCACCCCGTTGCGGGGCGCGGAAAACGAATAACACAGTGCGAGATGCGGGAGGATACGCATGCAGTTGTTGTTTGCGGAAGTACTGGAATATTTTAAAAGCTATTTTGCCGACAGCCTTTATCCGCTGCTTTTTTTTCTGTGTCTTGTTTTGATCGCTTTTCATCCGGGCGCGAAAAAAGAACGCCCGGCTTTGCTCTGGCCCAATCTGCTGTTTCTGGCGGTCATATTCTGCCCGTTTACGGCATATGTGGTGATGAAAATGATCGGTGAACTGGTTTACTGGCGGATGTTCTGGCTGCTCACCATCCCGATCACTCTGGCTTACGCGGCAGTGCTGCTGTTAGAGAGTTTCTCACGAAAAAAAGCGCGCGCGCTGCTCGCGGCTGCCTGCGCTGCGGCGATTGTCTGCAGCGGGCAGTTCCTTTTTACGGAAGATTATTTTAGTTCCCGCTTGAATTATTTTAAAATCCCGACAGACGCCATCTATGTTTCCGAGACAATTTCCGCGCATGCGAAGGAGCAGGAAATAGAGAATCCCAAGGCGGCAACCACAGCGTTTCTTTCTATTTATATACGACAGTATGACGCCGGAATCCGGCTGGCCTACGGGAGAAACATGGTAAAGGGGGATGTGTCGGAATCAAAGCTTTATCAGGAAATAAACAGCGCGCAGCCGGATGCCGAAAGGCTGACTAAGCTGGCGCGAAAAGCAGAGTGTGAGTATCTGGCGCTGCCCGCGTCACTGGAAATGGACGATGCGCTCGCTGAATATAATTTCGAAATCGTGGGTATCGCCGGGGAATATACGGTTTATTTTGATGTTGGAACGGAGAGCGGAAATGATTAGAATAAATAACAAGTGTTAATTTAAAACTTGCAAAAAGCTTTTGGAAAGTGAATATTAACAGCAGTTGCATCAAAAAAATTCTGAAATTAACAGTTGAGGAAGACCGCTCCCTGTGATAAACTGGACGCATTGAGTGAGCCTGCCGTTTCATGGAATGGCTTATCAGAATAAAAGTGCGCATGAGAATTTATGATGTGCGGGGGACGCGAGCGCTCCTCTATCCGATTCATTTAGAAAGTAGGGATATCAGAATGGGAAAAATAACAGTAGAAACCTGTGAGATTGAAGGCCTGAAGGTGATCACGCCGACTGTTTTCGGGGATGCCAGAGGCTATTTTATGGAGACATACAATTATAATGATTTCGCGGCGGCCGGGATTGACCAGACCTTTGTCCAGGACAATCAGTCCGCTTCCAGGAAAGGAGTACTGCGCGGCCTGCATTTCCAAAAGCAGTATCCGCAGGATAAGCTGGTACGCGTGGTGTCCGGCGCGGTGTTTGATGTAGCTGTCGACCTCCGCAAGGGCTCCCCGACCTTTGGAAAATGGTTTGGCGTGGAGCTTTCCGCGGAGAATAAAAAGCAGTTTTTCATCCCGAAGAACTTTGCGCATGGATTTGTCGTGCTGTCTGATTTCGCGGAATTTGCCTACAAGTGTACGGATTTCTATCATCCGGACGACGAGGGCGGTCTGCGGTATGACGATCCGGAGATTGGAGTGGCCTGGCCGGTTCCGGAAGGGATGGAGCTGATCATGACGGAAAAGGATCGTAACTGGGGGAGTTTCGCGGAGTATCGGGCGTCTGTGAAATAATCGCGCGGAGAATACGCTTAGCACGGGCGGAGACTGCTGCCCGATAGAAAGCAGGGGTGAAATATCCTGTTGACTGAGACAATGTACAGGCAGGGATTATTGTATGAAGGAATTAATGTCGTTACCGGCTGAGCTTTTTCACGGCCGGCATATGATTTTCAAACTGGCACGAAACGATTTCCGCAAGAAATTTGCCGGATCTTATCTCGGCGCTATATGGGCGTTTGTGCAGCCGGTAGTGACGGTGCTTGTCTACTGGTTTGTGTTTGAGGTCGGATTTCGCTCTCCCGACACCTCGATACCGGTGCCGTTTCTATTATATCTGGTGGCAGGGATTGTCCCATGGTTTTTCTTTCAGGACGCGTGGACAGGTGGGACGAATGTGCTCACGGAATATAGCTATCTGGTAAAAAAAGTGGTCTTTCAGATCCGGGTGCTGCCTGCGGTAAAGATGATTTCGGCTTTGTTTGTGCATTTGTTTTTTGTGTGTTTTATTATTGTGCTTTATTGTTTTTATGGGCATTTTCCAGATGGTTATTATGTGCAGCTGATCTATTATTCGGGCGGACTCATTCTCCTGACACTGGGACTGAGCTATGTGACGAGCGCGGTCACGGTACTATTCCGGGACCTTTCGCAGGTGGTCGCGATTGTGCTGCAGGTCGGTATCTGGGTTACGCCGATTATGTGGGTCGCGGAAAATCGGCTGGGAAACTATCCGGTACTGGCAAAGGTGCTGAAGCTGAATCCGGTTTACTATGTGGTGACAGGATATCGCGACGCGTTTATTTATAAGAACTGGTTCTGGGAGCGCCCGCTGTGGACTCTCTATTTCTGGTGCTTTACAGTGGCAACACTTGTATTTGGCACATGGATTTTTGGGAAGCTGCGCGTACATTTCGCGGATGTACTTTAGATACGCCAGGGCGGACAGGCGGCGGGACCGCTGCTCGACGGGAAACACAGGCGCGCGGAGGAGATTAAGGAGCATTGGAAAATGAGATTGCGATCCAGGTGGATCATCTGACTAAAATGTATAAATTATATGATCGTCCGTCAGACCGGCTGAAAGACAGTCTGGGACTCTCGAGAAAGCAATGTTATCAGGAACATTACGCACTGACGGATATCAGTTTTTCGGTAAAAAAGGGCGAGACGATCGGCATAATCGGGACAAACGGGGCAGGAAAGTCCACTATTTTGAAAATCATCACCGGCGTTTTGAATCCTACCAGTGGGAATATATCGGTCGACGGCCGTATTTCCGCGCTTCTCGAGCTGGGAGCCGGATTTAATATGGAATACAGCGGTATTGAGAATGTATACCTGAATGGCACGATGATGGGGTTTTCGGACGAAGAAATCGAGGCGCGGATGCAGAGCATCCTGGATTTTGCCGATATAGGAGAATTTGTGTACCAGCCAGTCAGGACCTATTCAAGCGGTATGTTTGTTCGGCTGGCTTTTGCGGTCGCGATTAACATTGATCCGGAGATTTTGATTGTGGACGAGGCTCTTTCTGTCGGGGACGTGTTTTTCCAGGCGAAATGTTATCGAAAGTTTGAAGATTTTAAAAGAGAGGGAAAGACAATTTTATTTGTCAGTCATGACCTGGGCAGTATCAGTAAGTATTGCGACCGGGTGATTTTGCTGGATCATGGAAAGATCGCCGGGGATGGATCCCCCAAAGAGGTTGTGGATCTGTATAAGCAGCTGCTGGTACATCAGGATCCGGCCCAAAAAGGCACGCCGGTGGCGGAACGTGAAGAGCGAAACGCGCGGACACAGGCATCCTTTCAGACGGAGGGGCCGGAGCCAGAACTTCAGGAGACGGAGCACCCGGACGCGTCAGACGGGACCGGCTGGCGGGGGCTGCGGGATGTGAACCCAAATGTACTGGAATATGGCGACCGCAAGGCCGAAATTACAGGTTTTCAGATACTGGACGCGGCTGGGACCGCGTCCGCGACCATTGAAAAAGGCACTTTTTTTACAATTAAAATGCGTGTCCGCTATCAGGAGGATATGGATGACCCGATTTTCGCGTATACCATTAAAGATATGCGCGGGACGGAGATTACCGGGACGAATACGATGTATGAGAAGGTGACAATCCAGCCGCGCAAAAAGGGAGATGTGGATGTGGTCTCTTTTACTCAGCGGGTAGATCTGCAGGGCGGAGAATATCTGATCTCTCTGGGGCTGACCGGCTATCAGAGCGGGGAGTTTGTCGTATATCATCGGCTGTATGATGTGTGCAGTCTGGCAGTGATATCGTCTAAAGATACGGTAGGTTTTTATGACATGAATTCAGAGATTGTGGTCGAGCAGGAGCCGCGTTGTGAAGAATGACAAAATTCATCATGGCGTGTGACAGCGCGGCCTGTGACCTGTGTAAAAAGCAATGCGGGACCAAATACAAAGGGACAGTGATATGGATCATAAAAAGAATGAGGAAGAAAAGGTCGAGACAATCGGAAATGTGAAACTGAATCTCGAATTTTACAGCGGTCAGGATCTCTACAGTGATGGTGACATTGAAGACCGGCTTCTTGATATTGTAAAAAATCATGGAGAGGAAGAATTCAATCAGATCATTAAGGAAAAACAGGACTGGGCGATTATGTATCACCTCTCGCCTATCCGCGCGAACATTGTCGGTTCGATTCATCTGGATCGGGATGCAAGTGTTCTCGAGCTTGGAGCGGGCTGCGGAGCCATCACGGGCGCCCTTGCGGATCAGGCTGGCAGTGTGACCTGTGTGGATCTTTCAAAAAGGCGAAGCCAGATCAATGCTTACCGCAACAAGAACAGAAAAAATATAGAGATTCTTGTTGGTAATTTTCAGGACATCGAACAGAGCTTAGGCCTGTATGACTGCATTACTCTGATCGGCGTGTTTGAGTATGGCGCTTCCTATATTCATGCGGCGAACCCCTATGAGGAATTTCTGAGAATTATCAAAAAACATCTGAAGCCGGATGGCAAAATTGTCATGGCGATTGAGAATAAATTCGGCATGAAATACTTTGCCGGCTGCCGCGAGGATCATTTCGGCACGTTCTTTGAAGGAATCGAAAACTATGCCAATACCAGCGGGATACGAACTTTTTCCAAAACAGAGCTGGAGAAGCTGTTTGACAAAGCAGGATTTGAAACATATAAGTTTTACTATCCATACCCGGATTATAAGTTTCCAATGCGGGTTTATTCGGATGCGTATCTTCCCAAAATGGGGGAGCTGACCTCAAATATTCGCAATTTCGACCGGGACCGGATGCTTTTGTTTGATGAAGCGAAAGCTTTTGACAGTGTCATTCAGGATGGAATGTTCCCTTATTTTTCCAACTCGTATCTGGTGGAGATCGGAAGAGCGGACAATCCGGTTCAGTACAAAAAGTATTCAAACGACCGATCAGAGCGGTTTTCCATCTGCACGGAAATACGTTCCGATGAAAGCGTCCGTGTTCCCGTGGATTCCTCAGAAGCCGTTCGGAAATATTCTTATCTTACAGCAGAAGCTTCCGGGGAGTATTCCGGCCTTGATACTGTCGTAAAATCTGCCGCTTTTCCGCAAAGTGAGCAGCATGTACGCGCACTGGCTGATTCTGGAGAAAAGCTGCGCGCGCAATACGCGGGTTCAAAACTGTCCGTATGTGAGAGCGTATGGAAAGATGGAGCCGCTCATAGTCCCTTCTTGAGCGGAAGGACGCTCGAGGAAATCTGCGACGAATGGATTGAAAAGGGCCAGCCGGAGAAGGCGGAAGCGATTATTCGGGAACTGATTGCCCTCATTCTGGATAAGAACGCGGATCGGACCTTTGAGAAGACGGACGCGTTCACGGAAGTGTTTGGCCATGTAGAATTTCAACGAAAAATGCGTACCGGCGGTATTAATGATATTGATATGGTATTGAATAATATCATAGAGCAGGACGGCAGCTGGAAGCTGATTGACTATGAGTGGACTTTCAACTTCCCGGTTCCTGCGGAATTTATCATTTATCGTCTGCTGCATTATTACTTCGCGGCAAATCAGAAGCGGGCTGTACTGAAAGAGAAGGATTATCTTTCCCTTTCCGAAGAAGATCTGCGGATGTTCCGGAAAATGGAAGCACAGTTTCAGCAGTATATTAATGGCAGCCATTCTCCGATGGAGAAGCTTTACGCGACCATCGGAAAGGCCGTGGTGGATCCGAACGCGCTGCAGAGCAGACACGTACACAAGATTAAAATTTATAAGGATTTTGGAGAAGGGTATCTGGAATATACCGCTTCCGTTCTTACTCTGGCGGCCGGTATCGACGGAAGAATCGAGCTGAAGCTGGATGTAGAGCCGGGAGTGCTCAGATATCTGATCGCCCCTTATGAGCGGGGCTGCGTTATTCGCGTGAAAAAGGTTCAGGCGAATGGGTGGAAGATTCCGTTTAACACCAATGGCGCGAAGCTGGAGGAGAATCTGTTTGTCTACGCGGACGATCCCTGGCTGGAGGTCGAGACAAAGGGGAAATCTCTCCGTAACCTTGTGGTAGAATACTACATGGATACGCAGATTTCGCAGGACTGCGGCGCGATTGTAAAAAGCATGGAGGATGGCTGCTATGAGATGCTGATGTCTTATCCTCCGTTTAAAATCAAAAAGAAGCTGCATGGTTTCCGAAAAAAATCAATTGGAAAAATCAAGCTGATATTAAAATCCAATCCGGTGACGCATCGGATCTGCAAAGAGATCAAAGAGACCGTCAAAAAATGGACCAGACCGAAAGAAGAGGAGTCGGTAGAGAAGATTGTTTCGATTCTTTGCCCGCAGGAGGAGTGGCAGAGACAGAGAAATACAGAATTCCCACGGAAAGTGAAAGTCAGCATTCTGGTACCGCTGTATAACACGCCGGAGCGTTATCTGAAAGAAATGATTGAGTCTGTGCAGTACCAGTCTTATGAAAACTGGGAGCTTTGCTTGGCGGACGGCAGCGACGCGGAACATGGCAGCGTGGAGAAAATATGCCGTAAATACAGTTCCAAAGATGGGCGGATCAAATACCGGAAACTCGAGAAAAATCTTGGTATTTCTGACAATACGAATGCCTGTGTCGACATGGCAGAGGGAGATTTTATCGCTCTTTTTGATCATGATGATTTTCTGCATCCATCCGCGTTGTATGAGGTAATGAAAGCAATCTGCGATCATCAGGCAGATTATGTTTACACAGATGAGGCGACTTTTGAAGGAACCAATATTTTTCACATTGTCAGCAGGCATTGTAAACCGGATTTCGCGATTGACAACCTGCGCGCCAACAATTATATCTGTCATTTTTCCGTATTTGACGCGGACCTTCTAAAAAAAGCGGGGAGATTTCGTTCGGAATATGACGGAAGCCAGGATTTTGACCTGATTCTGCGTCTGACAGAACAGGCGAAGAAGGTCTTCCATATCCGCAAAACCCTGTATTACTGGCGCTCGCATCCAGCCTCGGTCGCGTCAGACATCAGTGCGAAAACCTATGCGATCGACGCGGCGAAACGGGCTGTAGAGTCTCATATGGAACGAATGGGACTGCAGGCGGAGGTCACCAGCAGTGAGGCGTTTCCGGTGATCTTCAGGATTCGCTATGCGCTGCCCCGCAAACCAATGATTTCAATAGTGATACCGAACAGAGACCATCGGGAGGATCTCGAAAAATGCGTTCATTCCATTCTGGAAAAATCGAATTATGACAATTATGAGATCCTGATTATCGAAAACAACAGCTTTAAAGAAGAAACCTTTGCGTGCTACAAAGAACTGGAAGAATACGAAAAAATATCAGTGCTTTACTATCCGGAAGAAGCATTCAACTATGCCGCGATCAATAATTTTGCCGCGAAAAAAGCGCGGGGAGAGTACCTTTTGTTGCTGAATAATGATACAGAAGTCATTTCGCCAGAATGGATGGAAGAGCTGATGATGTATGGCCAGCGCTCCGATGTGGCGGCAGTAGGGGCGAAACTATACTATGGAAATGATACGATTCAGCATGCCGGAATCGTGATCGGCCTGGGCGCGGATCGCGCCGCCGGACACAGCCATTATGGAGATGACCGGCGGAGCATTGGCTACATGGGCAGGCTGTATTACGCGCAGGAGGTTTCCGCTGTGACAGGAGCCTGTATGCTGGTGAAAAAAAGTATTTATGAGGAACTGGGCGGTATGGATGAGCAGTTTGCGGTGGCATTTAATGATGTTGATTTTTGTCTCCGGGCAAGAGAAAAGGGGTATTTAAACGTGTTTACTCCTTATTGTGAGCTGTATCATTATGAATCTGTTTCGAGAGGTGCGGAACAGCGGGATAAAAAGCTTCGCTTTGATCGGGAAACGCGGATGTTTAAAGAACGATGGGAAAGGCTGATTGAAGAAGGGGATCCTTATTATAATCCGGCATTTTCTCTGGACCGGCCGGATTTTCACATTCTCCAGTAGTCGATATTGGGAGACCATGCGCAGGCAATTACGATACAGGCTGCCTGCGTGTCACTTCTCCAGTGCGCCGTGAAGAAGGAAATTCCCAGCCGGCGCCAGAAAACAGCGAAGGGCGGTGACCACGATTTCAGACAGCCAAATTGTAAGATTTTTCAAAAAACTGAGCCCTTATATGATTAGTAAGGGTATTAAATATCTTCGTCACTTTGGCGTGAAGGAATTTCTGATCCGCTTAAGTGATCGGATTGAGCCGGAAGAAGTGCCTTATGGTCCCTGGTATGAGCAGCATCGGGCGAGTGAGCAGGAGCTTGCGCGCCAGAGAAGTCAGAAGTGGGCGGATCCGGTGCGGATCAGCATTGCGGTCCCGCTGTACCGGACGCCGCTGTCTTACCTGGAGCAGATGGTGGATTCTGTAAAGCAGCAGACTTATCCGCATTGGGAGCTCTGTCTGGCAAATGGAAGCCCGGAGGATGAGGCGCTTCGGGAGGCGATTGCTGCATACGCGGCAGAGGATGCGCGTATTCGTGTCTTGAATCTGCCGGAAAACCGCGGCATTGCCGGCAATACGAACGCGGCAGTGGAGATGGCGGCGGGCGAGTATGTGGGGCTTCTGGATCATGACGACCTGCTTGCTCCGGACGCGCTTTTTGAGGTGGCGTCGGCGATTAGCAGCTGGGAGAAAAGAACAGAACTGTTTCCTTCTGCAAAGCAGTCGATCAGAAGGAAGGAGCGGAGCAAGGGCTCTCGCCCGGAATTACTGTATACGGACGAGGACAAGGTCGAAGCGGATTTAAGCCGCCACTTTCAGCCCAACCTGAAGCCGGATTTTAACCCGGATCTGCTGCGCTCAAATAATTATATCTGTCATTTTCTGGTATTTTCCAGGGCGCTTTATGAGCGTGTGGGCGGATTTGACGATGGCTATGAAGGCGCGCAGGATCACGATTTTATTCTGCGCTGTTCGGAAGAGGCGGATGGGATCTGCCACATTCCGCGCATCCTTTATCACTGGCGGGTTTCATCGGCGTCGACGGCGGATAACCCCTTAAGTAAAGAGTATGCTTATGAGTCCGGCGTACGGGCCATCGAAGCGCACTTGCAGCGTTGCGGGCTGTCAGGAGAGGTTTCACGGAAGAAGGATTTTGGCTGTTACCGCGTGAAGTATCAGGTGGCGGGCGAGCCGCTGATATCGGTGGTGATTCCCAATAAGGATGAAAAAGAGACGCTTCAGAAATGTCTGACTTCTATTTTTGAGAAGACAACCTGGAAGAATTATGAAATTATTATTGTCGAAAATAACAGTGAATCACAGGAAATTTTCGATTATTATAAAGAAATAGATGGACGAAACGGAGTTCATGTTGTATATTGGGACAGAGAATTTAATTATTCCGCGATTAATAATTTTGGTATTCGCCACGCGAAAGGGGAATACATTCTCTGCCTGAACAATGATATGGAAGTGATTTCGCCGGACTGGATGACAGAGATGCTGGGGCATTGCCAGAGAAAGGGAACCGGAGCGGTCGGCGCGAGACTGTATTACCCGGACGGCTCCATCCAGCATGCCGGAATTGTGATCGGGATCGGCGGCATCGCCGGAAGTGTCTTTGTCGGGATGAAAAGCGGTCATACCGGCTATATGCACCGGGAAGCGCTTCAGCAGGATCTGAGCGCAGTGACGGCGGCCTGTATGATGATAAAAAGAGAGGCCTATGACGCGGCGGGCGGGTTTGAGGAACGCCTGGCAATCGCGTTTAACGATGTGGATTTCTGCCTGAAGGTGCGGGAGGCAGGGTACCTGGTGGTCTACAACCCTTATGTGGAGCTGACGCATTACGAGTCAAAGACCCGGGGACCGGAGGATACCGAGGCGAAAGCCAGACGGTTCCAGAGTGAGATTGAGTACATGCGAACCAGATGGATCCGGATTTTGAAAGAAGGAGATCCCTGCTATAATCCCAACCTTTCCTTAAGCAAGTGGAATTATTCGCTGCGTGCTCCGTCCTGATCAATTCTGATCGGAAGAGACTGCTTTGGGACTGGCCGGGAAACCGTCTGAACTACGGCCGGACGACGGCGCAAAATGCTTCAAACAAGCCGCAAAACGCATTGACAGGAGTTTTTGAAATATGCAGATAGTAACGATTGTGATCCCAAATCTGAATGGGAAAGAATACCTTGGACCCTGTCTGAACTCTCTGAAGGGACAGAGCCTGCGGGATTTTTCGATTATTCTGATTGACAACGGATCACAGGATGGAAGCGTGGATTTTGTCAGCGAGAATTACCCCGAGGTACGGATCCGCCGCTTCGATCGCAATGAAGGATTCTGCCGCGCGGTCAATGAGGGCATCCGCATGGCGGATACGCCCTATGTGATTCTTCTCAACAATGACACAGTATGCGAAGACACTTTTGTAGAAGAACTGGTGCGCGCGATGGAACGCAGTTGGGGAACGCATCAGGCTGGTGAGCCGGCTGGCCGGGATACGGGTGCAAAGATTTTCTCCTGTGCGGCAAGGATGGTACAGATGCGGGATCCGGCCCGTATGGACAATGCCGGAGATTACTATTGCGCGCTGGGATGGGCTTTCGCATATGGCAAAGGAAAACCAGCCGACCGGTATGACCGCGGACGGGAGATTTTTTCTTCCTGCGCGGCCGCGGCGATTTACCGCAGAGAGGTTTTTGACGAAATCGGGCTTTTTGACGAGACGCATTTCGCGTATCTGGAAGATACGGATGTCGCGTATCGCGCCCGGATTGCCGGCTATCGCAACCGGTATGAGCCCCGGGCAGTTGTCCGGCATGTTGGGAGCGCGACGAGCGGTTCTGTCTATAATGAATTTAAGATTCGCTATTCCTCGCGAAATAATATTTATCTGATTTATAAAAATATGCCCCTGGCGCAGATCATTCTGAATCTGCCGTTTCTGGCGGCCGGTTTTTTGATAAAGATGTTATTTTTCGCGAAAAAAGGCTATTTGAGGGAGTATGTTGTGGGACTGGGCGCGGGCGCGGCGCTCTGCCGGCGGGATAAAAAAGTGAGATTCCGTTGGAAAAATCTGCCTTCTTATTGCCGGATTCAGCTGGAGCTATGGGGAAATCTGGCGCGCAGAGTTTCTGATATCTGAGCAGGCTGCGGCTTTGCGCAGATCCAGGGCTATGGGAAATAAAAACATCTGAGAATTGTGGGCGTCTCGGGAGACAGAAGAAGAGAGGCTATTGGATTTTGAAGGAGAATCAGAAGTTTTTGAACCGCTTTCAGGTTTTGCTGGACGCGGTCGTGATGATTGTCTCGTATCTGCTTGGATGGTATGTCATGATCGCAAGCACCAGGCAGAGCGGGGTCGGCGTTCTGCCGCCGGAAATATATGTTATGGCACTGGCCGCAATTGTGCCATTTTTTCTGCTGCTTTACTATGCGTTTAACCTTTACGCGGCGAACCGTCTGGAGGGACGACGCCGGGAGGGCGGCAATGTGATCAAAGCCAACGCGGTGGGCGGGCTTGCGCTCATGGCCGTGCTTTTCATGCTGCGTCTGATGGATGTTTCCCGAATGCTGCTGACCGTGTTCCTGGCGCTCAACGTGTCGCTGACAATATTGGAGCGCAACCTGGTCCGGATAATTCTGATGCGGGCGCGGGCTCTGGGACTGAATCAGCGTTATATTCTGCTGGTGGGCTACAGCCACGCCGCGGAGCAGTACATCGACCGTATTGTCGCGAACCCGCAGTGGGGATACCGGGTGCTTGGCATATTGAGTGATGACACGCCGGCCGGTACTCTTTATAAAGGTGTGGAGATCTTAGGACCGATCGGCAGCCTGAATTCTCTTTTAACCTACCATACTCCGGACGAGATTGCGATTACAGTTGGTCTGAACGAGTACTATAAGCTGGAGCGCATTGTCTCAATGTGCGAAAAATCCGGCGTTCATACAAAATTTATCCCAGATTATAGCAATATCATACCGACAAAGCCTTACACGGAGGATATTCTGGGACTTCCTGTGATCAATATTCGCCATGTTCCGCTTTCCAATGCTTTTAATGCTACGATGAAGCGGTGTGTAGATATTGTCGGCTCTGTTTGCTGCCTGATATTATTTTCTCCGGTCATGCTGATCACGGCGATCCTGATTAAGGCAACATCGAAGGGACCGCTGATTTTTACGCAGGAGCGCGTCGGACTGCATAACAAACCATTTCGAATGTATAAATTCCGCTCTATGGAGCAACAGACGGAAGCGGATGAAAAAAAGGGGTGGACGACGCGAAACGATCCGCGGGTGACCGGCGTCGGAAAATTCATCCGGCGTACCAGTATAGATGAAATGCCGCAGTTTTTTAATGTTCTGAAAGGGGATATGTCTCTGGTGGGACCGAGACCGGAACGGCCGCAGTATGTGGAAAAGTTTCGCGAGGAGATCCCCCGTTATATGGTGAAACATCAGGTGCGTCCCGGTATGACCGGGTGGGCGCAGGTGCACGGTTACCGTGGAAACACTTCGATCCGAAAAAGGATTGACTACGACCTGTACTATATTGAGAACTGGACATTAGGACTGGATTTTAAAATCCTGCTGATGACGGTTTTCAAGGGATTTGTAAATAAAAACGCGTATTAAGTTTATCATAAAAAGAGCCGTTCGGCCGGACGGCGTCAGAGAAAGGGGAGCAACACCATGAAGAAAGGCGATAAGGGGAGCGGTTATGACGGTCAGGAAAACTGGATGAATGATGTGGGCTATTATGATGGCAGAGAGAGCAGCCCGGACTATGGCGGAGATGACCAGAGCGGATCAGGCTACTATGGCGGAGATGG
>JAJBVE010000045.1:12626-24550 GCA_020859995.1 Clostridiales bacterium | reverse complement strand
GCTACTATGGCGGAGATGGTCAGAGCGGATCAATCTACTATGGCGGGGCAGGTCAGAACGGATCAAGCTATTATGGACAGGGAAATTATTATGACCAGCAGGCGAATTTTCAGGGAAATTCCGGCCAGGAAGGTTATAGGGAAACGCCTCCGCCCGTACGCCCGGGTGACGCAGAAGGTCCAGAACGGAGAGGAAAAATGAAAAAGACCAAAAAGAAAAAAAGAAAGATTTTCTGGGTCCTGGGAATCCTGGTTTTGCTGGTTGCCGCGGTCGGCATTGCGGGAACAGCGCTCCTTGGAGGACTGGATCGAGAATCCCTCAGTGATATTCTGATTAACAGCGGTGTAGCATCTTCCGGTTATCGTAATATCGCGATTTTTGGCGTGGATTCGCGCGAGGGCGAACTGGAGAGCGGCACCAGAAGTGACACGATTATCATCGCGAGCATCAACAAAGGTACCGGAGATGTCAAACTGGTATCTGTTTACAGGGACACTTATCTGGATAATACTGACGGTTCTTACCGCAAGGCGACGGAGGCGTATGCCCATGGAGGAGCGGCGCTGTCTGTCAATATGCTGAATAAAAATCTGGATCTGGACATTGAGGACTATGTCACAGTGGATTTTGAGGCAGTGATTGAGGTGGTGGACGAGCTTGGCGGTGTTGAGGTGACGCTGGATGATGAAGAAGTGTACTGGCTGAATGGCTATCTTGTGGAGACATCGGAAGTGACGGGACGATCATATACGGAAGTCACATCATCCGGGACACAGACGCTGACCGGTATTCAGGCAATGGCGTACTGCCGGATCCGTTATACGACCGGCTGGGATTATAAACGGACGGAGCGGCAGAGAACAGTCCTTACCCAGATTTTAAAAAAAGCGCAGGAGCAGGGAGTAACCGGCCTGCTGGCGATAGTCAACAATATGCTTCCCTATATTTCCACGAGTCTGACCAATACGGAGCTGATCAGCCTGGCGACCGGCATATCGAAATATAACATCGTGGATTCGCAGGGGTTCCCGTTTGAAAGTACGACCGCGCTTGTCTCCTCAGCGGACTGCGTGATCCCTCAGACGCTGGCTACGAATGTCTCCGAGCTTCATGAGCTGCTCTATGGCACAAGCTATACGGTTTCCTCTACGGTGCAGGAGATCAGTGATTATATTTCATCAGTAACGGGCGTTTACTGATGGCAGAGTACCAGGAGGATTCATGGATCTGACGATTGATGTGATTATTCCAGTCTATAAGCCGGATCAGCGCCTGCGGGACCTGATATTGAGGCTATGTTCTCAGAGAGTCTGCCCGAGGTATATACTGCTGATTAATACGGAAAAAGAATTGTTTGACGGGCATTTGCTGGACGGTCTGCCAGGGGATACTCCTGGGATCCGGCCCAGGATTCGTGTGGAACATATTCGCAGGATGGAATTTGATCATGGCGGCACTCGGCATATGGCGGCTGGTATGCTCGATGGAGATGTGATTTTATTTATGACGCAGGATGCCGTGCCGGAAGATATTTATCTGACCAGGGAGCTGCTTGCCCCATTTGAGGATCCGGATGTGTGCGCTGCCTATGCAAGACAGCTGCCCAGAGAAAACGCGACTCTTATGGAACGGTATACGCGGGAGTTCAACTATCCGCCCCAGAGTCGGATAAAGTCGGAAAAAGACCTGGAAACGCTTGGCATCAAGACATTTTTCTGTTCGAATGTCTGTGCTATGTACCGCAGGAGCGCTTACGAGGAGAACGGCGGCTTTGAACGTCATACGATCTTTAATGAAGATATGATTTTCGCGGCGAAGCTGATTCACGCGGGGAAAAAGGTGGCGTATTGCGCGGATGCCAAAGTGATACACTCTCACAATTACAGTGGTATCAGTCAGTTTCATCGTAATTTTGACCTGGGTGTGTCGCAGGCAGAGCATCCCGAGGTGTTTTCCAACGTGCGCTCGGAGAGCGAAGGAATCCGCCTGATTCAGAAGACCGCCGCGTATCTGACACGCAAAGGAAAGCCCTGGCTGATCTGCCCGCTGATCTGGCAGAGCGGCTGCAAATATGTCGGCTATCTTCTGGGGAAACATTATGAGCGGCTGCCGTCGGCCCTGGTGCGTGCCTGCTCCATGAATAAGACGTACTGGGGGTGAAAATACAGTCTGCTGCAGATCTGCACAGTCTGTATTTCCTTTGTAATAGTGTTCAGAACAGTTTACACAGATTCGACACAATTTTCTGATAAACTACATTCTAAATTCCTGCTTAAATTTTCGTAACATTTCAGTATCTTCGCTGGCGTGAAGAGCTGAGCGAAATGGTTACAGATTCTCTTGTTTCGGAGGAGCAGACGTGAAGGATGACAGAAATCAGAAAAATGATAATAATACACCGCTGATTGTGCTGGTTTTTTTTCTGACCCTGGGTGTAATTGCCGGGGGGATTTATTTTGTGTCCAGACTGACCGGCTATCTGAATGAAACGCAAACTGTATTTTTGCAAGAAGCAGAAACGGAAAATGAGACGGATGAAAGCGCGGAGACAGATACGGCTGCTGATACGGAGATGAACGCGGATACAGACACGAGCGGCAGTATAGACGCAAATGTGGATACAGATACGGACAAAGAGAAGACTAGCAGCCTGGATACGGAAAAAACAGCCGGCATAGCCGGAGAATCTGACGACACCAATCAGGATGAGGCCAATTCGACAGACAAAGAACAAACGCAGGGAGGTGCGTTTGGCCAGGATGAGACGCTGGACATCGTCGGCGTGGTGAAAAAAACGATGCCATCCGTGGTCGCGATTACGAATCTGTCCGTGCAGGAAGTAGCTTACATGTATCGTGGTACGGCGGAGATAGAAAGCGAGAGCAGCGGTACCGGAATCATTATCGGTGAAAATGACGCGGAGCTGCTGATCGCGACAAATTACCATGTGGTCGAGGGCGCGGATACCCTGACGGTCTGCTTCTGGGCCAATTGTTCAAATGAAGAGGACCTCCTGGCAGAAGCGTCGCTTAAAGGGCTGAGCGAGACTGCGGACCTGGCGGTAATCGCGGTGAACCTCGATGCTATTTCAGATGAGATTCTGGAACAGGTATACGCGGCCACTCTTGGCTCGTCCGCCTCGCTGACGATCGGAGAGCCAGCGATCGCGATCGGCAACGCGCTTGGATATGGACAGAGCGTTACCTATGGGATTATCAGCGCGCTGGATCGATCGATTGAGGTGGATGGCGTGACAGGAACCTATATTCAGACAGACGCGGCGATCAACGCGGGTAACAGCGGCGGGGCGCTGCTGAACGCGAATGGAGAAGTAATCGGCATCAATTCTGCCAAGGTATCTGCTTCCGGAGTGGAGGGCATGGGTTACGCGATTCCAATTGATGATGCGCGGCCGGTTCTTTATGAACTGATGGGTCGCGAGACGAGGGTAAAAGCAGACGAGGAAGCCCGCGGATATTTAGGCGTTGAGACGCAGGATATTTCCTCGGAAACCAGGGAACTGTATGACATTCCGGATGGAGTATATGTGAGCCGGGTAGAGAGCGATTCTCCGGCAGAGGAGGCCGGACTGAAGCAGGGCGATATTATCAGTGCGCTGGATGGGATTTCTGTTCTGACTACGGATGGATTTTCCAATATTCTGGAGTATTACAGCGCGGGGGAGACGGTGGAAATAGAGATCTACCGGGCGAATAAGGGCAGTTATACGGCGAAGACCCTATCTGTGACCTTTTCAGAACAGCCCGAGGAGGAAAGCGGAAATCAGAGAATGACCCCTCCCTTTGGCGGGATGGCGCCTTCCTGGTAAAATGAAATGAAACGAAACAATCAGACAGGGAGATGGCAGGAGAAAGATGAGTACTGGCAAAAAAGACGATAGAAATGGTTACGAAAAATTTTGCATGCTTTGCGGCAGATCGGAGAGTATCGCGGGGAAAGTAATTGAGATGCCGGGCGGGATCTGTGTGTGTCCGGACTGTATTCAGAAAGCATTTGATGCCATGCAGTCGACCGGACTTTCACCGGAAGAAATGAGTAAACTGGCGGGAGGTTTTATGGGGGCGAATATGCCGGCATCTCCTGCTGACAGGAGTGAAGAATATTCGTCAGAGAGCGCGGGAACTTCCCAGGGACCGGATGGGCATTCCCGGGAGACTGGATCCAACGTTCGTCCGGCGGATACGCGGGAAACCGCCGGGGAAACAATTCTGGATGCTCCCTCAGAAAATGTTGACGGCAAAGAAAATGCCGTGCCGGCTGACAAAGACCAGTCTGACGGAAAGAACAATTCCGGGAATGAGCCGGAGGTTGATACGGGCTCAGGCAAAGATCCGGATAGTTCCCCGGAGTCGGAAAAATCCCAGGAAGGATCTGGTCACAGGAATTTCCGCATTCCGACGATCAGCATGATCAATTTGGGCGATATTTTTGGAAACCTTGGTATGCCGCGCCAGCAACAGCAGCAGATCAAGAAGAAACCGAAAGAAAAAAAGCCTCAGAAAGAGCTGGATATCGCGCATATTCCGGCACCCCACAAGATCAAGGCGAGCCTGGATGACTACGTGGTCGGGCAGGAGCATGCCAAAAAGGTGATTTCTGTCGCCGTATACAACCATTACAAGCGGATCGCGGACTGCGAAAAAAAAGAGAAGGCGGCAAAAGAGCAGGAAGAGGAAGGGAATATCCTGACCGGAACGGATTTATCGGAACGCTCCATGGTTTCCTTCGATGATGTGGAAATTGAAAAATCAAATATGCTTCTTTTAGGACCGACTGGCTGCGGCAAGACTTATCTGGTGAAAACGCTCGCGCGTCTTCTGGATGTCCCGCTTGCGATCGCGGACGCGACATCGCTGACGGAGGCCGGTTATATCGGCGATGATATTGAGAGCGTAGTGACACGCCTGCTTTCCGCGGCTGACAATGACGTAGCCAGGGCGGAGCAGGGGATTATTTTTATCGATGAAATTGATAAAATCGCGCGCAAGAAAAATACGAACCAGCGCGATGTCAGCGGGGAGGCTGTGCAACAGGGCATGCTGAAGCTGCTGGAAGGCAGTGAGGTAGAGGTGCCGGTCGGCTCCGCAAGCAAAAACGCGATGGTTCCGATGGCGACTGTAGACACGAGCAACATTCTGTTCATCTGCGGCGGTGCCTTCCCAGGACTGGAGGAGATCATCAAAGAACGTCTGAACAAGCAGGCGTCGATCGGCTTTTTCTCGGATCTGAAGGATAAATATGACGAGGATCCGGATTTGCTTTCAAAAGTCGAAGTGGAAGATCTGCGGACATTTGGCATGATTCCGGAATTTCTGGGACGTCTGCCCATTATCTGCCCGCTGGAGTCTCTCACAAAGGACATGCTGGTGCGTATCCTGAAAGAGCCGCGCAACGCGATTATCCGGCAGTATCAGAAGCTTCTGGCCATGGATGAGGTGGAGCTGACCTTGGATGACGGAGCGCTGGAGGCGATCGCGGAAAAGGCACTTAAGAGAAAGACAGGTGCCCGCGCTCTGAGGGCGATTATTGAGGAATTTATGCTCGACATTATGTACGAGATTCCAAAGGATGACAGCATTGGCAGCGTCCGGATTACCAGAGAATACATTGAACATACGGGCGGTCCGGTGATCAGTCTGCGAAATGCGGGGACGCCGTAGAAAAGACAAATTTTTACAATTTTCCGCTTTGCGTTGACACAGATTGACAAAAATGATATTGTAAAAAGCGAAAGGAGATTGTTTATGAACGAAGTACAGGAACAGTTTCTGAAAGCACTGGAAAATCTGAAAAAGATCGCGGCATCCAAGAAAAATACGCTTCAGTACGATGAGATCATGGGCGCGTTCCCGGGGATGGAGCTTACAGAAGACAAGATGGATATGATTCTTGAGTATCTGGAGAAGAATCATATCGATGTTGTACAGGGCAAGATGCCTGACGAAGCTCCCGACGAGGGCGGAGAAGAACTCCTGCTCGAGCCGGAGGATGATATCCTGATGTCTGAACATGAGGAGATCGAGCTGATCAGCGACGCGGATGTGCTGGAAGGTGTCAGTACAGAGGATCCGGTCCGTATGTATCTGAAGGAAATCGGTAATGTTCCCCTGCTTTCCGGGGATGAGGAGATTGAGCTGGCCAAAAGAGTAGAACAGGGCGATGAAGAAGCCAAGAAAAAGCTGACCGAAGCGAATCTCCGACTCGTTGTGAGCATTGCTAAAAAGTATGTAGGCAGAGGCATGCCGTTCCTGGATCTGATTCAGGAGGGCAATATGGGTCTGATGAAGGCCGTGGACAAATTTGACTATACAAAAGGTTATAAATTCAGCACGTACGCGACCTGGTGGATTCGGCAGGCGATTACGCGCGGCATAGCGGATACCGGACGGACGATCCGTGTCCCGGTACATATGGTTGAGACCATCAATAAAACGCTGCGCATGACCCGAACCCTTCTGCAGGAGCTCGGACGCGAGCCGACCCCGGAGGAAGTGGCGGATCGGTTGGGCGTACCTGTCAGCCGTGTGCATGAAGTATTGAAAATATCCAGAGATCCGGTGTCGCTGGACACTCCAATTGGAGAAGAGGATGATTCCCACCTCGGCGATTTTATCGAGGATGACACGGCACTTTCGCCCGCGGACTCGGCAGCGTTTTCCATGCTGCGGGAAGAGCTCGCCACAGCTCTGGAGTCTCTGACCGAGCGTGAACGTCAGGTGATCAAGCTGCGTTTTGGCCTGGAGGACGGGCGCGCAAGGACGCTGGAGGAAGTCGGTAAGGAGTTTAACGTGACCAGAGAGCGCATCCGGCAGATTGAGGCAAAGGCACTGCGCAAGCTGCGCCATCCATCCCGGAGCAAGAGACTTAAGGATTTCCTGAATTATTAATCATTGCTGCCGATAAAGACAAGACAAAACATTAAAACGCGAAAACACGAAAGCAGGCCGTGACAGAGCAGATTTTCAGGATCGGCTTTGTCACGGTCTTTTGATGCAGCGCGGCCTGCAAGGAAAGCCGCGCAATTAAATTTCTCTTCGCGAAATAGGCGTGGCCTACGTCCACATTTGCTGCTCAAATGTGGACATGTGACATCATGTTGGGACAGAAAAAAAGGGGGAATGGGTAAATGTTTAAAAGGAGGATTCGGTTAAGAACAGTCGATGACGTGAGGGAATTTGTGAAAGCGGCGGATAAATGCAGCTTTGATGTAAACATTTTATTCGGAGAGACTCTGATTGACGCGAAATCGATTATGGGAGTGATGAGTCTGGATCTTTCCAGCGAGCTGGTTGTCAGCTATGGGGAAGCAGATCCTGTGCTGGAGCAGACGCTGGAGAAGTTTGCGCTCAGGTGAAGAGTATTAATTGTTTCTGCAGAAAGTGAGAGCAGACAGTGTCACAGTATTGATCGGAATGCGGCATAGGACAGCAAAATGGATGCCGGGTGAAATATTGGATATGGCAGCATGGAATGTCAGCTTGAGTGGAAGTCTCGATTATTAACATAGAAAGATTTATGGAAGAATATTGGAGAATCCGGATTTCTGTGCGAAATCTGGTGGAATTTATTCTGCGCGCGGGCGATATTGACAATCGAAGAGGGGCTTTTGGCGAAAAGGATGCCATGCAGGAAGGCAGCCGTATCCACAGGAAGATTCAGGGACAGATGGGGAGCGGCTACCAGGCGGAGGTGCCGCTGTCTATGGATATTACGTGGCCGGAGGCCTTATTTTGCTGCGATGAAACATTCCCCTGTATGCCTTCGGCAGAGTCAGGGACACCTTCTGAATTGCGGGAATGCTCGCATCTCACAGACAGTGATGAGCGAAGATCCTGTAAACTTATACTCACGGTAGAAGGCCGGGCGGATGGGATTTTTACAGAGGATAATAGCAGGACGAAAAAAAGCAGGAAGCGTTCTGCAAGCTATGATCCATGCGAATTTGTGCTGGATTCTCCCGGATCGTTCGGGGGGTTATCCCTGTCGGATATAGGTTTGAAGCAGGAGTTAGATGTACTTTCAGATAAGATTTTGTACAAAAGCGTAGATGAAGATCTGGAAAACGGCCCGGAGATGAGCGCCGGTACCGTCTACATTGATGAGATCAAAGGCATTTACCGGGATGTCATGAGTCTGGAATACCCCCTCATGCTGCATCTGGCGCAGGCCAAATGCTATGCATATATCTATGGCAGTCAGAAAGGGCTTTCGCATATCGGGGTCCAGATGACTTATTGTAATCTGGGTGCTGATGAACGAGAAGACCAGGAGACACAGACAGCAGAGGATGCAGAGAAATCCGTACAGCCGACCGCCCTTTCAGACCAAAAGTCAAAGGGCGGCCGCCGGGCAAAGAAAAAAGCTGCGTATCAGAGCGGTATCGGACAGATCCGGCGTTTCCGGCAGGTCTATAGCATGGAGGAGCTGGAGAACTGGTTTATGAAGCTGGTCGGCCAGTATCGGAAGTGGGCGAAGCTGCAGATTGAATGGAAGGTTATCCGGCAGAATTCCATCCGGGATCTTCCCTTTCCTTTTCCCTGGAGACCCGGACAAAAAGATGTGGCGTCTTCTGTTTACCGCACAATTGCGCGTGGAAAGAAGCTGTTTATTCAGGCACCCACCGGGACAGGAAAAACTCTTTCCACCATTTATCCGGCAGTAAAGGCCATCGGGGAGGGCAAGGCAGACCGGCTTTTTTACGCGACGGCCAAAACGATCACGCGCACAGTCGCGGAAGAGAGCTTTTCCATTTTGCGGGAAAAGGGCCTACGCATGAAGACCGTGACGCTGACCGCAAAAGAAAAAATCTGCTTTCTGGAGGAGACCGAATGCAACCCGGACGCCTGTCCTTACGCGAAGGGACATTACGACCGGGTCAACGATGCGGTCTTTGAGCTGATTTCGGAAAACGAAGCGCTGGACCGGCAGACACTGGAAGCTCAGGCCAGGAAATGGCAGGTCTGTCCTTTCGAGATGGGGCTGGATACCGCGCTTTGGACGGATGCCGTGATCTGCGATTACAATTACATTTTCGACCCGCGTGCCCGGCTGAAACGATTCTTCGGGGAGGGCGTAAAGGGCGATTATTTGTTTTTAATCGACGAGGCACATAATCTGGTCGAGCGCGGGCGTGAGATGTTCTCAGCCTCTCTATATATGGAAGAGTTTCTCGCGCTGAGAAAAGAATTTCAGGTCTTTGGCAAAGAAAAAAGGCAGAATATAGACACGGACGCGAAATCTGACATACAGATCCTTTCCCGGCATCATCGCCCCGGGGAACTCCTCCGCACAGCCCGTGCCCTTTCCAGAGCAGTAAAGCACTGCATCGACTGGCTGCAAAAAAGGCAGCAGGAGATGGAAGAGAGCGATGCGGCCGTAATGACGCTGGGTGCGGAAGAGCCTGCGCCTCAGTCAGGTGTTCCGTCGCGGTTTACGGAGAGTACCCAGGGCGGGATCGGCGTATTTCCTGTCTACCTGCTGAATCTGCTGGGCTTGATGGAGGACTTCATGGAGGATTCCCTGGACGCGGATCTGAATGAGAAAACACTCAATTTATACTTTCAGATTCACAGTTTCCTGGATGTCTGCGATCATCTGGATGACAACTATGTAGTCTATACGGAACGCCTCGCGAAAGGGCAGTTTTTGCTGCGGGCGTATTGTGTGGATATTTCAGAAAACCTGCAGGAATGCCTGGACAAAGGGATCAGCACCATCTTTTTCTCAGCTACCTTTTTGCCGATCAATTATTACAAAAAACTTTTGAGTACGGAAAAAGATAATTACGCGATTTATGCCAATCCGGTGTTCGACCCTAAGCGGCGGCTTGTGCTGATCGGAGCGGACTGCAGCAGCCGCTATAGAAACCGGAGCGAGCGGGAATACCGCAAAATGGCAGAATACATCCTTGAGGTTCTGCGGTCCAGACGGGGAAATTATATGGTCTTTTTTTCCTCCTATCAGATGATGGACGATGTGGCAGACCAACTGGAATGGCTCTGCACAGAACAGGGAGAAATGGTTGAAGTAGCGCGCCAGGTCAGCCGTATGAGCGAGGAAGAGCGGGAAGTGTTTCTGGAGAAGTTTGAACATCCGCATCCGCAGGGACTTGCCGGCTTTTGCGTGATGGGAGGAATTTTCGGCGAGGGGATTGATCTGCGGGAAGATCGTCTGATTGGCGCGGTGATTGTAGGAGCCGGCCTTCCACAGGTCTGTTCCGAGCGGGAGCTGCTCAAACGTTTTTACGACCGGCGCGGGGAAGACGGATTTTTCTACGCCTACCTGTGCCCAGGCATGAACCGTGTCCTGCAGTCCGCCGGACGTGTCATCCGCACAGAGCAGGACGCAGGCCTCATCCTGCTGCTGGACGAGCGGTTTGCCCAGGCCCGCTACCGCGACATGTTCCCCCGCGAATGGGAGCATCCCGAAAAATGCACTTTGCGGACCGTGCGGGAGAAGGCGGAGGCGTTCTGGGAACAGTTATCTGGAGAAAAATGATCTGACGGGCATCTACACTTCGTTCCGGTCGGCGCAAAGCGGGAATAAAAAAGGTATGAAAAGGAGAGTACGGTGGTTATCCAGCGGTTCTTTTAAAATCATTGGCCAGGGGAAGGAGATCCCCTGGCCTGTTCATTTTAAACCTCTGGAAACAGCTGCCTTCTATATTTTATCAGCGCAAAGAGCAGGACCATCCCGAAAATGCCGCAGGAGATCACTTCGCCTGCTGTGACTGTCACAAAGGAAAACCACAGCGGCTGGATGCCGTAGCCATACAGCAGCACCAGCGGCACAACGATGGCATTGGCCACGATGGGCGGAACCGGCGCGAGCCATTTGCTGTGGTGCCGGAGCAGCCAGGTGCCAAAAGCGCCGATGAGCGTGGCGACCGGTCCGAAAATGATGTCGGGCAGAGCGCATCCGGTCAGAATATTGGCCAGAAGACAGCCGATATAAAGTCCGGGGATAGCGGCGGGGGTAAAAAATGGCAGGATGGTGAGTGCTTCGGAAAAGCGTACCTGAATGTTGCCGTTCGCGAGCCCCAGCGCGTTCGCGAGGTAAGTGAGCACAACATAAAGAGCGGCGATGACAGCCGCATGGGTCAGGAACAGAACATTCCCTGACTGGTTTGTCTGATTCTTCATTTTTTTATTCTCCTTAGTTTTATTTTACGTCTGGATGGTTTCGAACAGACGGATGTAAGCGGCGGCTCTCATTTATATAAGTGGGATAAAATGGATGAGCATGCCAGTTCCTGAGTGTACCAGAAAATGAGAGAATGTCAAGCATGGACTTATTGCGATAGTTGTCTGACGCGGGAAAATTTCGATGATTGTTACGCGTGGACAAAAATTGTTACAAAATTTTTTCTTTTATGTAATAATTTCATAATTTTTTGTGGACTTTTCATTGCATTTTCACAGGTATCATGTTAAGATAAATTTAAGAAAATGAGAGAAGATTTGGGACTTGTGTGGAGATAGGCTGTTCTTGTGGATATGACTTTGACTGCCAATGTCAGAAAGGAAAAAGATTGCTATGAAAAAAAACGTAACCGTTGTGACAGCTGCCTTTGTTATGTTTTTATGGATTTTTACGCAGGCAAATACGGCGTGGTACAGTGAAGCAGCGGCGGCAGATGAGATGGTGCTATCTGTTGAAGCCGAAGAAACGATTCTTGATACGGAAGAGGAGACGGATGCTGCGGAAACTTTGATCGCGGAGGATGAAACCGAATCGGTGACCTCGACGACAGTGGAGGCCGAGACGACAGCTTCCGCGGCAGCGGAGACTGAGACGACAGCGGAGAATGAGACTGAGACCGAGACGACAGCGGAGAATGAGACTGAGACCGAAACGACAGCGGAGAATGAGACCGAGACTGAAACGACAGCGGAGAATGAGAC
>JAJBVE010000045.1:0-12526 GCA_020859995.1 Clostridiales bacterium | reverse complement strand
CCGAAACGACAGCGGAGAATGAGACCGAGACTGAAACGACAGCGGAGAATGAGACTGAGATTGAATCGACGGTCTCTACGACAGCAGAAGAGGAGACCGAGACTGGAGCGACAGCCGAGACCAGTGTGGATGCCGATGAAAACCCGGAAACAGAACTTTCCACTGAGACTGAAGAGGAAGCCGCGGAGTCCGGGACTTCTTCAGCGAGTACAGCGGATGATGGGATTCAGACAGCAGACGAGGATGAAGAGATCGATTCGTCTGATCTGGAGGATTCTGATTCCGAAGAGACGACCAGCACTTCCGGTACCTGCGGAGCATCCAGCGCGGATTCCCTGACCTGGGTTCTCTCGGATGGCGTGCTGACCATCAGCGGCAGTGGGGATATGGCGAATTATTCCGCTGCATCGTCTTCATTTGCGCCATGGTACAGCTATTGTACGACCATTACATCGGTGGTGATTGAGAGCGGCGTGACGTCAATAGGTGATTATGCGTTTCTGAACTGTACCTCTCTGACTGCAGTTTCCATTGCGGATACTGTGACTTATATTGGAGGAGCCTCTTTTTATGAATGTACCTCTTTGACCTCTATCACGATTCCGGACAGTGTGACGACGATTGACGCATATGCTTTTGTATACTGCACCAGCCTTTCAAATATCACCCTTTCTTCATCCTTGACGGAGATTGCCACGATGACCTTTGGCTGCTGCACCAGTCTTACTTCTGTTACCATACCTTCCGGTGTGACGGCGATTGGGACGGACGCGTTTAATTATTGTACCAGCCTGACGGCTGTTACCATTCCGGCAGCGGTTACTTCGATCGATGAGTACGCGTTCAGCGACTGCTACTCACTTGCGTCGATTACCGTTGCGAGCGATAATACGACCTATTCTTCTGTGGACGGAGTACTCTTTAATAAAGCGCAGACAACTCTGCTCCTTTACCCTTGCGGGAAAAGCGGGACTTCCTATACGATTCCGTCTACCGTGACGACCATCAATACCTGCGCGTTTTATTATTGTGAGAATCTGACTTCTGTGACGATTCCATCCAGTGTGACTTCCATAGGGGAATCCGCGTTTGAGGGTTGCTCCGGTCTGACCTCCGTGACGATCCCATCCAGTGTGACTTCCATGGAAACTATGGTATTTTACGATTGTTCCAGTCTCTCGAGCGTGACACTGGGTAGCGGGTTGACCGAAATTCCTGCTTATACGTTTGAATACTGCACCAGTCTTACCAGCATCTCGATACCCGGCACCATCACTTCGATCGGAGACAAGGCTTTTTATCGGTGTACCGCATTGACGAGCCTTACGTGCGGCAGCGGGGTCACTTCAATTGGGGATTATGCATTTTATAAATGTACTTCTCTTGCTGAAGTAACCTTGACGAGCAGCGTTACTTCTATCGGAGATTATGCGTTCAGTGGCTGCAGCGCGATAGCAGCTGCATACTATTTGAGCACAGCAACGGATTGGGAGTCAGTCAGTGTCGGAGATGGCAATACTTATCTGACAGAAGCCCTTTACTACAATATATCGGCATGCACTTTTACCTTTGACACCTGCTACTATGACGGTACAGCCAAGACCCCTCTGACGGTGACCGACGGTTCCACGACCCTGACCGTGGGCACGGATTATACCGTCAGCTACAGCAATAACACGGCAGTCGGGACGGCGACGGCCGTGGTCACTGGCACCGGAGACTATTATGGCTCGAAGACAGCTACCTTCCAGATTAATAAGGGAGTGCTGTCCTCCGGGACGCTCACACTCTCCGCGACGAGCTATACTTACGATGGAACCGCGAAAAAACCGGCTGTGACGGTGACAGTGAGCGGTAAAACACTGACCTCCGGCACAGATTATACGATTACATACAGCAGCAATACCAACGCGGGTACGGCCACCGTAACGGTGACCGCTGCCGGAAGCTACTCCGGGACGCTGACAGCGAATTTTACCATTAATGCCGCGGCACTTTCCAGTGCAACGGTTACTCTTTCCAAAACGAGTTATACTTACAGCGGGAGCGAGAAGAAACCGACCGTCACGGTAAAGGCAGGAAGCACGACTCTGACCAAAGGTACCGATTATACGGTATCCTACAGTAATAATACCAACGCGGGTACGGCTACTGTAACGGTGACCGGCACAGGAAATTATACCGGTACGATTTCAAAGACGTTTACGATTAATAAGGCCAGTCAGACCCTGACGGCAACAGCCGCGGCATCTTCTATCAAAGCAGGGAAGACGACGACCATCACAGCCAGCGGGACCGGTACGATTACCTATTCTTCGAGCAGCAAGACGATCGCGACGGTTACGAGTAAGGGCAAGGTGACCGGCAAGCATCCGGGTACGGTGACCATCACGGTGAAAGCCGCCGGTGACAGCAATTACAAGTCCGCGACGAAAAAGGTAACGATCAAAGTGAAGCTGGCAAGCGGTTCTGTGACCAGCGTGACCAACAAGACCAGCGGAGTCCTCATTAAGTGGAAGAAAATTACGGGAGCCACCGGCTACTACGTGCAGCGCAGGACATCATCAGGGAGCTACAAGACAATCAAGACCATCAAAGATGTGTCCACGGTCTCCTACACGGATACAAGTTCGACGGTCAAGTCAGCCAATCGGACTTCCTTCACTTATCGTGTGATCGCCTACTATGGCAGTACCAAAAATAACTGCGCGGCGAAAAAGATCGTGCGTCTGACGACGCCAAAGCTGTCTTCGGTCAAGAATACATCCTCGAAAAAGGCGACCGTGAAGTGGACGAAGGTGTCCAAAGTCACCGGATATCAGATCCAGTATTCGACCAGTTCCAGTTTTTCAGGCAGTACCAAAAAGACGGTGAAGGGAGCTTCGACAATCCAAAAGGTTCTTTCTTCTCTTACAAAGGGAAAGACCTATTACGTGAGAATCCGCACATACTATAAGACCAGTTCCGGAACGACGTATTACTCCGCGTGGAGTACAAAGAAAACGGTGAAGATTACCAAATAGGGGATAAGGAGTCGGTGAAGATCACCAAATAGGGAATTGGGAACCGGCAAATACGATAAAAAACAAAAAAAGGACAGCGTATCCGCATGGACAGCTGTCCTTTTTTCACCGAAATTTTTCTTTTTAGTTAGACGCGAATCTTGTCTTATCTTTATGAGTGTGTTAAAATTCGCAGGGAAGGTGAGCGGCATTCCGCCGCTTTACAGAGCAAGAATGCTTTTTGAGTATAAAGACGCAACGATTCAGGACAGTACCTCGTAATTGTGAAGGTATTTGAACGGTTACGAAAAGATTACGGCAGCAGGAGGAAGCAATGAGCAGAGTTAAGAGAGTGTATGTGGAGAAAAAAGACAGCTTTGCGGTGGCCGCGAAGGGACTCGCGCACGAGATCAAAAGCTACCTTGGGGTGGCAGGGCTTACCGGAGTCCGGATTCTGATCCGATATGATGTGGAAAATATTTCCGATGAAGTGTTTCAGAAGGCATGCCAGACGGTATTTTCAGAGCCGCCGGTCGATGATTTATATCTGGAGGAATTTCCGATTTCAGAAAAGGAGCGGGCTTTCGCGGTGGAATATCTGCCGGGGCAGTTCGATCAGAGGGCAGATTCCGCGGAACAGTGTGTGAAGTTCCTCAATGAGGAGGAAGAGCCGATTATCCGCTCCGCGACCGTGTATGTCGTAGCGGGGGAGCTTTCAGATGAGGAAATTGCCGCTGTCAAGAATTATTGCATCAACCCTGTCGATTCGCGGGAAGCCGGACTGCAGAAACCGGATACACTGGTGACACAGTTTGAAGAGCCGGCGGATATTGCGGTATTTGACGGATTTACCTCTATGGAGCAGGAACCGCTGAAGGCGCTCTATGATTCCCTGAACCTGGCGATGACCTTCCGGGATTTTCTGCATATCCAGAATTATTTTGCCGGGGAAGAGCACCGCGACCCGACTGTGACGGAGATCCGCGTGCTGGATACCTACTGGTCCGATCATTGCCGTCATACGACCTTTTCTACTGAATTGAAGAATGTGACCTTTGAGGATGGCTATTACCGGGAGCCGATTGAGAAAACCTATGAGCAGTACAAAAAAGATCACGCAGAGTTGTTTGCCGGGCGGGATGATAAATTCCCCTGCCTGATGGATCTGGCGACGCTGGCGGCGCGCAGGCTGAAAAAAGAAGGAAAGCTTGATGATCAGGAGGAATCCGATGAAATCAATGCCTGCAGCATCGTAGTGCCGGTGGAGATCGAGCGGCCAGTTTCCGAGGCCGATTCCGTATCCTGCACGGCGGCAGGATGTGTCGGAGGGGAGGACACCGTTACCGGACAGTCTGCTGCAGAAAAGACGGGGACAGCATCCACTCAGTCTGCGGCTGGAAAAACCGAGACCGTCACCGAGGAGTGGCTGGTGAATTTCAAAAATGAGACTCACAATCACCCGACAGAAATTGAACCGTTCGGCGGCGCGGCGACGTGCTTAGGCGGCGCGATCCGCGACCCGCTCTCCGGACGTACCTATGTCTACCAGGCAATGCGTGTGACCGGCGCGGCGGATCCGACTGCGGCCGCGTCTGAGACGTTAAAGGGCAAGCTTCCGCAGAAAAAGCTGGTCCGGGAGGCGGCGCATGGCTACAGCTCTTATGGAAACCAGATCGGTCTGGCGACCGGTTATGTAAAAGAAATTTATCACCCGAATTACGTGGCGAAACGCATGGAGATTGGCGCTGTGATGGCGGCCGCGCCCCGCAGCGCAGTGATTCGTGAAAATTCAGATCCAGGCGACATCATCATCCTGCTGGGCGGGCGTACCGGCCGTGACGGTATCGGCGGCGCGACCGGTTCTTCGAAAGTACACACGCAGGCTTCCATCGAGGTCTGCGGAGCGGAAGTACAGAAGGGCAACGCGCCGACAGAACGCAAGCTGCAGCGCCTGTTCCGCCGCCCGGAGGTCAGCCGGCTGATCAAAAAGTGCAACGATTTCGGCGCGGGCGGCGTGTCCGTGGCGATTGGCGAGCTGGCGGCGGGGCTTCGCGTAGACCTGGATCAGGTGCCGAAAAAATACGCTGGTCTGGATGGGACGGAGATCGCGATTTCTGAGTCCCAGGAGCGGATGGCAGTGGTCGTCGATCCGAAAGATGTCGATGAATTTATGCGCTACGCGGCGGAGGAAAACCTGGAATCCACAAAGGTCGCGGTCGTGACCGAGGAGCCGAGACTCTGCCTTGTGTGGAGAGGGAAGGAAATTGTCAATATATCGAGAGCATTTCTGGATACCAACGGGGCCCATCAGGAGACCGATGTGGATGTGGAGATGCCCTCCGAGACGGAAAAATACTTTGTGCGCCCGGATGTAGAGGATGCCCGTGAAAAATGGCTGTCCGTACTTTCCAGCTTAAATGGCTGCTCTCAGAAAGGCCTGGTGGAGATGTTTGACAGCTCCATCGGCGCAGGCTCGGTGCTGATGCCCTACGGCGGAAAATATCAGCTGACCGAGACCCAGGCGATGGTCGCGAAGCTGCCGGTACTGGATGGAAAGACCGATGCCGTGACGATGATGAGCTACGGCTTTGATCCGTATCTTTCCAGCTGGAGCCCCTACCATGGAGCCATTTACGCGGTGACCGAGTCAATCGCGCGGATCGTGGCCAACGGAGGCGAGGCGGACAAGATTCGCTTCACCTTCCAGGAATATTTCCGCCGCATGACGGAGGATCCGAAGCGCTGGAGCCAGCCGTTCGCGGCGCTTCTGGGCGCCTATGACGCGCAGATCGGATACGGTCTGCCCGCGATCGGCGGAAAGGACAGCATGTCCGGCTCCTTTACCCTTGCAGAGGAGGAGCCTGAAACGGTACAGGCTGCGGAAACACCTTCCGCGCATGTGCGCGAAATCGACGTGCCGCCGACTCTTGTATCCTTCGCGGTCGATGTGGCCAGCAGCCGCACGATGATTACGCCGGAGCTGAAACATGCGGGCAGCAAGCTAGTCCTGCTTTCCATCGAAAAAGACGAGTACGACCTGCCGGTATATGACCGCGTACTGGAGCAGTACCGGAAATTCCATCAGGACATTGAAGCCGGCAACATTATTTCCGCATACGCGCTGGACGGCAACGGTCTGGCAGCCGCTCTTTCCAAGATGGCCTTCGGCAACGGCCTGGGATTCCGGATTGAGCACAATGTGGATGGGCGCGACCTGTTTACGGCCGGCTTTGGAAATATCGTCGCCGAAGTACCAGATGGCGCGGTGAGCCGTCTTGCCATCACCTACACCGTGATTGGCGAAGTGACAGACAACGGATTCTTTGAGTACCGGGATGTGAAAATTCCGATTGATGAGGCATTAAAGGCCTGGACAGGTACGCTGGAAAAGGTATTCAAGACCGATTCCGGCATCCCGACGATTGGCGGCGGCCTCGATATTGACGGCAATCCGGTGAATGGACCGAGAAGCTATTTCTTTGCCGGCAGAAAAGATTCCGGCGGTAAAATGACAGAGCAGGGCTGGAAGCTGGGCGAAGGAAACCTGTATGTCTGCAAACACAAAATCGCCAGACCGCGTGTTTTCATCCCGGTATTCGCGGGGACAAACTGTGAGTATGACAGCAAGAAAGCGTTTGAACGTGCCGGAGCTGAGGTCGATGTCCGCGTATTCCGCAACCTCAGCGCACAGGATATCCGCGAGTCCGTGGATGTATTTGAAAAGGCCATCAGCCAGGCGCAGATTATCATGTTCCCGGGCGGATTTTCTGCAGGCGACGAGCCTGACGGCTCCGCGAAATTTTTCGCGACAGCCTTCCAGAACGCGAAAATCAAAGAAGCGGTGACCAGGCTTCTTTCCGAGCGCGACGGACTGGCGCTTGGCATCTGCAACGGCTTCCAGGCGCTGATCAAGCTTGGCCTGGTGCCGAACGGCGAAATCACTGGTCAGACGGAGGATTCCCCGACCCTGACCTTCAACACGATCGGACGCCATATTTCAAAGATGGTATACACCAAGGTGGTCAGCAATAAGTCTCCATGGCTCGCGAAAGCTGCCCTTGGCGGCGTGTATACCAATCCGGCTTCCCACGGTGAGGGCCGGTTTGTGGCAAACAAAGAATGGCTGATGCGCCTGTTCGGCAACGGTCAGGTGGCGACACAGTACTGCGATATCAACGGCAACGTAGAAGTTGGCGACGAAATGTGGAATGTCAATGGATCCTATTTTGCTATCGAAGGCATCACCAGCCCGGATGGAAGAGTCCTTGGCAAGATGGCGCACGCAGAGCGCCGTGGAGATTCCGTGGCAGTCAACATCTACGGAGAGCAGGATATGAAGATCTTTGAAGCTGGTGTGGAATACTTCCGATAAATCTTTTGATAAAAAGAAGAAATTAAAATAAATGAAGAAGAAAATAAAAGCAGACAGTGTCGATGAATTATTTGAAATCGTAAAGGCGATTCAAAACGGGGAAGAGCCTGAGGTTTACGTGAAACGCAAGGCCGAAGAAGAGCGCGCCGCCCGGCTTGCCGCTCAAAAAGCGGAGGAGGAGGCCCGGAAAGCCGAAGAGCAGGAACGGGCCGCCGCCAAAGCGGCGCAGAAGGCAGCCCGGGAAGAGCGTGCCGCTGCCAGAGCCGCCCAAAGGGCTGCCCAGAAGGCAGAAGAGCCAGAGCAGGCGTCCGCCAAGGCAGCTCACAGAGCGGCCGAAGAAGCGGAAGAGCAGGAGCATACCGCTACTGCAAAGACTCGAAGGACGGCTCAGGAAGAGCCGAGGGATGTGGACACATTTGAGCGCGAGCTTGAGGCAGAAGAGGACGAAGACTTTGGCGATACGATCGCTGCTCTGAAGGAACGTTTGAACCAGGCGGGTGCTCTGATTCGAAAAGGTACGCAGTCATTCGGGAAAAAATGCCGGGAAGCCGCGGACACCGTACGTGCGGCTCTGCATTCATTGACCCAAAAAGCAAAGCGTACCCGTATCGGCCAAACAGGAGAAAGCGAGACAGAGACAGAAAAAGAGGAAGAGTCATCCCGTTCGCGTTTGGACGGCGCGGCACAAGGTGGTAAGACGAGGAGGCGTTACGGGGCCAAATCTGTCTCAGAGGAGGCAGAGACGGTAGGCAAACGGATTCTTCACAGTCTGCATATGGAGTCTTCTGGGGAGACGTCCTCTCACCAGGCTGCTGCGGAAAAACAGTCGGAAACAGAGAGGAATCCTTCCTCTATAGTGAAAGCGGAAGTGGGCTCGAAGGCTTCCGAACAAAGCCAGGAGAATAAGCCGGAGACCGCAAAAGAGGACACCGGGGAAACGATGGATCTGGACACGCTTCAGATTTTGGACCGAATTCTGGATGCCAGGACTGATGAGTCCTCAGATGCGCGAGACGTTCAAAATACAGAATCGGCAAGGGCACCTGCGGACGCGCAAACACCTGCTTCCGGGGAGCTTGTGTCGAAGGAGCCTGTGTCGAAGGAGTTCGCATCGAGAGAGTCCGCATCGAAAGAACCCGTAACAAAAGATCCCGCGCCGGAAGAACCTGCGCTGAAGGAGTTTGCGTCTGAAAAATCAGTTTCAGAGAAGCCAGAGTCAGAAAAGCCAGCTTCTGCTTTTGAAGGATGTCTTTCGAAGGTCAGGAACCTTCTGAAACATCGAAAACCGGAAAAACCTGGAATAGAAGAAAAGAGAAACGCTCCGCGTTTGGGCGGCGCATTGGAAATGCCCCCTCGCCAAGGCTCGGCGGATATCCCGCCCGAAGGGCGAGGATGCCCACCGGCGAGGGCAGATCGCGCCGCCAATGAAAGAAACGCTCCGCGTTTGGGCGGCGCTATCATTTTGCTGGCGCTTGTTCTGGTGGCGGCGGCAGCTTTGTCCCTGGCAAACCATATGCTGACCATTCAGGAAAAGAAAAAATATGTTACTGCGGACGCGGGTCTCAACATTCTGGTGGAAAATCAGCCGAAAGAATGGTGTACGTCCTGTGAGCTGCAGCTGAAAATTTCTGTAAAAAGCGGGACAATATCTTCCATTACCATCGGAGGCATTTCCTGTCAGCCGGACGAGAGAGGGTATGTGACCGTGACAGCTGCCCAGGAACTGTTGGAGGCTGTGATTGAGACCGATTCCGGGACTCTGACTGCGTCCATCGAAATACCGATGCTTGACGCGGAAGCTCCTACTCTGACAGCAGAAAAATCAGCCGGAGAGATTATCCTGACCGCGGCGGATGCCCGCTCCGGAGTATCGGCCATCTGGTATGCCATACTGGACGAAGGAGACTGGCTGCAGCTTCCGGTTTATCAGAAATACAGTGATCCGATCCTCTTTGAAGAAGACAAAACCTACTATTTCTATGCGGCTGACCAGGCTGGAAATTGCAGCATACCGTTCGCGACCAGTATGGAAACCGCGGAATCCATCAGCGTAAACGCAAGCGAACTCTCCCTTTTCCCGGGAGAAACGGGAGAAATCACTGCCGAGGTGAACCCGTCCGGCGCTCTGTTTACCGGATTGAGCTATCAGAGCTCCAACACCGAAGTGGCGACAGTGAGCACTTCCGGTGTGGTGACGGCTGTGGCAGTCGGCTCGGCTCTGATCCAGGTGAGCGCGGATGGGCTGGACCCGGTTTCCTGTCAGGTCAATGTCATTTCAGAGCAGACGATAGCAATCAGCGCGATCGGCGACTGCACGCTGGGGACTTACGCGGGGGCGGCGTCTTCCACAAGCTTTAATACATACTATTCCATGTACGGAGCCACATATTTCTTTGAAAATGTACGTGAAATCCTCGAAAACGATGATTTTACCTTCGCGAATCTGGAGGGAACCCTGACGGATGAGACAACTCCTTTGGATAAAACCTATGCGTTTAAAGGCGACCCTTCCTATACAGAAATTTTGCTGGACGGTTCGATCGAGGTAGTGACGCTCGCCAACAACCACAGCAGTGACTACGGCGCCCAGAGCCTCGTTGACACGAAGGAAAATCTGACCAGCGCCGGGATCGAATACTGCATTGGAAATACCATCGCTTACGAGGAGCTCGCCGGGATCAAGGTGGCTTTTATTGGCATTTACGAGCTCTCGACAGGACTGGAGTGCGAATCGCAGGTGCGGGAAACCATCGCCGAAGCTCAGGCAGAAGGCGCCAGGCTGATCATAGTGGCGTTCCATTGGGGAACGGAAAAAGAAACGGCCGCTGACGAGATACAGCAATCCCTTGCTCACACGGCGATCGACTGCGGGGCAGATCTGGTCGTTGGACATCACCCGCACGTCCTGCAGGGAATAGAAAAATACAACGGAAAATACATCGTATACAGCCTGGGAAACTTCTGCTTCGGCGGCAATTCAAACCCATCAGACAAAGCCACTATGATTTTCCGTCAGACCTTTACCATCACATCAGACGGCACGGCAGATGACGACGCGATAGAGATCATCCCCTGTACGCTTTCTTCCGCGTCCGGATACAACGACTACCGCCCGACCCCGGCCACCGGAAGCACAGCGGATGAAATCATGGAACGGATTAACGAATACAGCTCCGCGTTTGGAGACATCGTCTACACGGCCTCGACCGGAGTATAAAGAATAGTATATAGCCTCCCCTCCATAGAACCTTCTCACGCATGTGGTGAGTACCCGGCCTGCAGGAAGAGAAGGCTCCCGTGATTTGCTCCCGCATGAAATAAACTGCACGCGGCGAATATTCAGCCTGCAGGGAGAGAAGGCTCCTGTGATTTGCTCCCACATGAAAAGAAAATGATCGCGCCTCGCGGATATCCAGTCCGCGGGGCGTCTTTGTGTGTCATCATCAGAAAAAAATGCGCACCGCGAACACATCACTGTCTATATGAAGCTTAAATGATTCAATATGAAACAGAGCAACGTATTATATTGAAAATAATAAGTGCACATGATACCATTTCGGCTGGGAAGGCGCAAACAAAGCTTTCCCAGGAAGGAGAAATGGATATGACACACATATCTGCTGAGAAAAAAGTTTATTGCTACACATTGGAAGGAAGCCGCTATCTGTTCGCCGATGAACGGGTCAAAATGCATCTGATTGACCTCATTAACGAAATCCACCGAAGAAATGGCTGGCTTCTTTTCGCGTTCTGCATTCTGGACAATTCTGCGTATTTTATCATCGGGGCAGACAAAATCGCCGCTGTCGTCCGGGCGATCCAGACCACAGTGCGGAAAAATCTCTGGCAGCCGCCGGAATTTCGCTCCGTCCGTGAAAACAGGATGGAACTGAACGGACAGGTCGAAAAGCTGGAAACGATGGCTGAAATCGTTTTTCGCAGCCGGGAAATCCACAGACTCCCGCTCGAACAGGGGTATGTAAACGCGCTGGAAGACTATTGGTGGAGCAGCTATCCCACCTACACTGGACTCCATATTTGGGAGATGGTAGACCGAAGCGTACTATCCATGGCATTCTCCCCGGATCCATACGTCGCACGCAGACAGCTGGAGCGGTTTTACAACGCCGACACCGTCAGAACCTATGAGATGAATGAAATCCTGATCTATAAATAAAAACGTAAAACAGAGGAAATTGTGACAGAAAATGGTAAGAAAACGAAAAACGTAAAAATAAAAAGCCTTTCTTAAAATCCTTAAAAAAAACAGAATTACAGTGACAAAAAAACGAAACGGTGCTATGATAGGAAACCGGATAAAAAAGACAGGACGACAAGAATGACAGCTGGAAATGACAGAACCGCATACCTTTTATTTTCCATTCCAGCGTCCCATAATTACACTCCATGGGAGAATTCATATGAAGACAAAGATCAATAAAATTTATGCCTGGTTTCGCAGATATCCGCTGATGATATCCGTGTGTTATCTGATTTTCTATCTGGCAGTGTTTCACTGGCTCGAAGAGAACGTCGTGCCGCGGTACATTATACATTGCAAGCTTGACGAGCTGATCCCGTTTTGCGAGGCTTTCATCATCCCCTATATTTGCTGGTTTCCGTACATCGGAGGCATGTTCCTCTGGTTTTACCGCCGCGGATGGGACGATTACAAAAAGCTCTGCCAGATGATATTCTCCGGTCTGACCGTTTGCCTGATCATCTACTACATCTTCCCGACCGGACTGAACCTCCGGCTGGCGGACTCGCCGCACGAGACCGGCGCCCTGTACAACCTCGTGGTCATGCTCCGCGCTATCGACACACCGACCAACGTCTGCCCGTCCGTCCACGTGATGAACACGGTCATGTCATTCCAGGCTGTCTGCAGCCTGGACGACCTGAAACACCGCCGGGCAACCATCGCCGTACACTTTGTGATCATGATCCTGATCTGCGCGTCCACTGTACTGCTGGATCAGCACTCAATCATCGACGTAGTCTGCGGAGCGATGATGAGTTTCGTCATACATGGCCTGGTTTATAAAGTAGAGTGGAAGACCGAACTTGCCAGCAGGAAATCCCTTGCGAATAATCGGCTGAAGTGAAAAAGTAAATTCCACTCTGAAAAGCGCAAAAAATTGGTGGTGAT
>JAJBVE010000040.1 GCA_020859995.1 Clostridiales bacterium | reverse complement strand
ATGGCCCTTTGGAGGGCCAATACCAAACCACCGGTTGAACCGGTGGTGGCTGACTAGAGCAACATAGTATTATAGTAATGATGAATACCGCAATCCTTTGAACGCTCAGAGGGTTGCGGTTTTTTCTTTGCACTTTTTGATTTACATGTAAATGTTCGTATGCTATAGTTTAGTAATCCGCAGTTGGAAAACGGACTTTATGCATGGGTTAGGAGAGAGAAGAGATGTCTGTATCAGAAGCAATGGTTAAAATGATTCATTTTTACGCGCAGGGGCGGAAAGAAAAGAGCCATCATGATATCGACCACTTTCAGAAGGTGTGGGCGTTTGCGAAAACGATCGGCGAACTGGAAGGTTTGGATGCATATACGCAGGAAACATTGGAACTTGCGGCAATTGTGCATGACATTGCATGCCCGCTTTGCAGAGAAAAATATGGAGACGCGGATGGTCCTCATCAGGAGCTGGAAGGTCCGGCGATGGCAAGAGGGTTTTATGAGGATATGGGATTGTCCGGTGAGCAGCTGGATCGGATTTGCTTCCTTGTGGGACATCATCATACATTGGATCAGGTTGATGGACTCGATTATCAGATTTTACTGGAGGCGGATTTTCTGGTGAACGCAGATGAAAGTCAGGCGCGCAGAGTTCAGATCGAGCGATTCCGTGACCGGGTTTATCGGACGAAGACTGGAATACGATTATTGAATGATATCTATGGGCTATGACTGAAGCGTGTCCTTCTTTGCACTTGAATCGTGGTCAGTAATTTCAGGTTTGAGCCGCTCAAAGTAAAACACTTCAATTATCGTTGTTTTATTATTAATTTGTGTGGCTGTCATGAAACGGAGGTCAGGAGAATGCGAATTGCGGTGATTTCAGATACTCATGATGTTTTGCGGGCGGAAGTCCTCGAACAGATTCGCATAGCGGATGCGGTGATTCATGCCGGTGATGTCAGTAAACCGGAGATCGTGGATCGGATCAAAGCCAATTTGAAAAAGGATGCGCACCTTTATCTGGTACGCGGCAATGCGGACGGAGACTGGGCGAAGAAGATTCCGGAGACACTGGAATTTCAGCTTGAACAGCTGCTTATTTTTGTGGTGCACAACAGTAAGACGGCAGTGATTCCGGATAATTGTGATATTATCATTTCCGGACATACTCACAAATTTCAGGCAGAGACAGAATGCGCATCTGCTGTGGAAATGGCAATTGAGTACACTTCTTCTGGCTTTCATGGAAGCCAGGAAAATGCCAATGATTCATCAGGCTTTCAGATAGGGCAGGAATACGGCTTTCAACAAGGGCGGTTGTGGTTAAACCCTGGTTCCTGCGGAAGAAAACGCTTTCGCCTGGAATTGTCCATGGCCGTTCTGCATCTTGAGGGACGTACCTGGCAGGTTGAAAAGATTGCCATAGGAACAGCGGAAAAATCCATTGCTCATTCGGCACGAACAGAACTGTTAGCGGACTCTTTGGGTACAGATTCGGCAGTGGAATTCCGCAAAACTGAGGACGATGAAAATAATTCTGACATTTCTGCTTTATCATCCGGGGAGCTTCTTCATTTGATTAATGGGATTCTCACCAGAATGAACCGAGGAAAGACCATTTCACAGATTGCGGCCCAGTTGCACCTGGAACATTCTTTTGTAGAGGAAATCTGCAGGATCTATGTCACGCATCCGGGAGTTACAGCGAACGGTATATTGGATAAACTGGAAGTAAACCGACATATTGGAGCATAATATAGGGGCATACCTTTGTAATGTGAATCATTATTATCTTTGCAGGGCTATTTCTTTGGGGGACAATCATCTGACAGAGGAAGAAAAAATGACTTTCATTTGTCTACTCTGAAACTGGATTATCAGGAAGCCTTACGAGAATATGAGCGGTGTGCCTCCCACAAAAATAGGCAGGCTTATAGCCAGAAGAGAACTGCCGGTATTGCAGTACACGAAAGAGATCATTCAGAAAAATGAGGAAAAAAATGACACGGATGCAGGAGTTGCTCTTTGAGCATCAGGATATAAAATACGCGGATTTTCAGGCCAATCTGACGCCAGGACTTTCAAGAGAACAATTTATAGGTGTGCGGACACCGGTGCTGCGAGATCTGGCAAAGAGAATGGCGGGGCCGTGTGCATTTATGGAGGAATTGCCGCACTTTTATTTTGAGGAGAATCAGCTTCACGCATTCCTGATTGCGGAGCAGCGTGATTATGCTCTCTGTCTGGAACAGCTTGAAGTTTTTTTGCCTTATATCGATAACTGGGCGACCTGCGATCAGCTTTCTCCGAAGGTTTTCAAAAAGGATACAAAGCAGCTGCTTCCATACATAGACCGTTGGCTTGATTCTTCACATATTTATACAGTTCGTTTTGGTATTGGAATGCTGATGAGATATTTTCTCGATACTGATTTTGAGGTAAAATACGCCGAACGGGTAGCTGCGATCCCGGCGGACAGGCCATATTTTCGAAGCAAAGGGCAGAGAAAGGCCTATATAGAGAATATAACAGCGGGGCAGGCGCTGGAAGAAGAGTTCATCAGCAATGCTGCAGTAGACTTCACTGACCTGACAACGGAAAGATCTACGGATCAGGCAATGGAAAAGCCGGCAAGTCAAAGACCCCGCTGCAAGCATACAGAGCATCAAGCTTGTTGCGATGCAGGCATCGGGGTATTTGACCCTCGCGGCATCTACACTTCGTTCCGGTCGGCGCTAAGCGAACGTCCATACTATATCAGCATGATGATTGCGTGGTATTTTGCTACTGCTCTGGCAAAACAGTATGAAGCGGTTCTTCCGTTTATTGAAGAGAGACGGCTGGATCCGTGGACGCATAATAAGACGATTCAGAAGGCCCTGGAGAGCTATCGGATACTTCCGGAACAAAAAGAATACCTGCGAACACAGAGAATTCGAACTCAAAGATCATTTGCTAATGCGAAGAATTCGAAGGAAAAGCTCCTGTTGACATAGAGAATTCAAAGGAAAAAGCATTTGTTGGCATAGAGAATTTGAAGATAAAACCACCTGCTGACGTAGAAAATCCGGTGCAGAAGGAACATCTGATTTTAGGAAGCCCGGATCGGAAAGGATAAGAGTAAATGTCTGTAAAATTGATTGCAAGCGACCTGGACGGCACGCTTCTGACGGACGATAAGAAAATTTCAGAAATGACGAGACAGATGATTTTTCAGGCGGCTGGTCAGGGAATTCAGATTGTTCCGGCGACCGGACGAGCCTTTTCTTCTGTGCCGAAAGAGGTGCTTGCCCTGCCTGGAGTTGAATATGTGATTACATCGAACGGTGCCGCGATCTATTCCATTTCACAGGGAAAAAGGATTTACAGCTGTCCATTGGAGGCCGCTTCTGTGGAGGAAATTCTGGCGATGGATGAGATCGCGTTAATGGATAAGATTCCCCCTATGGATGGGAGGACGATCAAGGATGGGACTGCGCCGATGGCTGAGGAGCACGCCATTTCCTGCGAGGTTTTGGACGGCTCAACGGAAACGGATGATGGGAAGACACAGAAGGCGCATTCCACTCTTGCTACCACTCTCACAATAGAAGGATTTATTGACGGCGTCCCATATTCGGAGGCCAGCTATCTGGAAAACCCTGCGAAATACGGCGCGACGGGGTTTGGCATTGGCTATGTGAAACGTACACGTACCCCGGTGAGGGACATTCGCTCTTTTTTGCGTGAACATAAAAGTGAGCTTGACAGCCTGTCAGTAGTGAGCGCGGATTATTCGCTCCTGGCACACTGCAAAGAGGTGATGGAGAAAACTGTTCCATTTATCCAGACTACTTCCTCTGTGCCGCATCTGCTGGAGATTGTTCATGCCCGTTCCGGGAAAGGAAATACGCTCTCGTATCTTCTGGACGCACTGGGAATCGCGCCAGAGGAAGCGGCAGCCTTTGGGGATGCCTATAATGATCTGGATATGATCCGTCTGGTGAAGTATGGCATTGCAGTTGGCAATGCGGTGGAAGCCTGCAAATCTGCCGCTTATCTGGTCACTGCTTCCAATGAAGAAGATGGCGTGGCCAGGGCGCTTCGGCAGATCATTTGAGAAGGCTGTTGGCAGATGGAGGGGCCTGATGAAAGGCGGCTGCTGTTTTCAGAAGGCAGCCAAGCTGTTCTTCGCTGCATTTTGAAAGCAGCTGCAAAAGTTCCAGATATGTATCGCAGCGGGTGTCCGATGGCGCATAAATGTACGCGTCTGCTGAGAGATGCAGCTCACGGATAAGCCTGCAGAATACATCCAGGCTGGGTGTGTGAGTGCCGTTTTCGACAGAATTCAGATAGATAGAGGATAGATTCAGCCTTTCTGCGAGCTGATATTGTGTCAGACCGCGCTCTATGCGTGCCTGTCTGATCATTTTTCCGAGAATGTTTGCTGTATCATTCATGTATGGGAACCTCCATATTTTTTATTCAAAATATTTTGAAAGTGTATCAGAGGTGTTTCTGATATATTATTTGTCAGATACTCCGAGAAGATAGTCCGTAGAAACATGAAAACATTTAGCGATCAGGACTACTTCATAGTCAGGTACAAATCGCTGTCCCTTTTCAATCCGAAGAATGGTCAAATCTGTGAAATCGTAACCTTCGGTTTGCAGACGGGCTGCCAGATCCTTTTGAGAGAGACCTTCCGCCTTGCGAAGCTGCAGGACCTTTTCGCCGATTCTGTTTTTGGAAGCACCGTTGTAATTGTAAATTTTCATGCTGTGACCCTTTCTCACTTTTTTCCTTTGTTTATTCATTCGTTAGTCTCCGCGAAAAAATGAACCAGGCAGCCATTGCTTTCCCTGTTTCGCCCTTTTTATGCGTATTGATGTGATTGTATCGACTTGTACAGGCGAAAAACTTCTAAAGATGAAACTCCTGGAAATATTTGCGGGAAAAGAGCATTTGGAAATCACATGTGAGTCTATATAGCCGGAGAATGCACTTTTTTGCCATAAAAAAGGATTGGAGCTATTTTTTATTTGCCTTATACCGACAGATAGGGTATAATACCTTTCGGCTGTTGAAGCGAATCAAGAGCGAAAGAAAGCGCAAAAAACAATGGGAGACGGCCTGCGCCGCCCGGTTAATTGCGAATAAAAAGGAGATCTGCAAGTTATGAAAGGAATTATTCTGGCGGGAGGCTCAGGAACACGGCTTTACCCGCTGACGAAGGTAACGAGTAAACAGCTTTTACCCATTTACGACAAGCCGATGATTTATTACCCGATGTCGGTTCTGATGAATGCGGGAATTCGGGACATTCTGATTATTTCTACACCGATGGATACGCCTCGTTTTGAGGCTCTTCTGGGCGATGGCCGGCAGTTTGGTGTACGGCTTTCTTATGCAGTGCAGCCGAGCCCGGACGGACTGGCGCAGGCGTTTATCATTGGCGCGGATTTTATTGGAAATGATACCGTGGCGATGGTGCTGGGCGATAACATTTTTGCCGGACATGGCTTAAAGAAACGGCTGCGCGCAGCGCTGGAAAACGCGGAAAATGGCAGAGGCGCGACGGTGTTTGGATACTATGTGGATGATCCGGAGCGCTTTGGTATAGTGGAGTTTGACCATGAGGGCAAAGCGGTGTCAATTGAGGAAAAACCGCAGAAGCCGAAGAGCAATTACTGCGTGACCGGTCTGTACTTTTATGATAACCGTGTCGTGGAATATGCCAGAAACCTGAAGCCGTCCGCGCGAGGTGAGCTGGAGATTACGGATCTGAACCGCATTTACCTGGATGCCGGTCATCTGAACGTGGAACTGCTGGGACAGGGCTTTACCTGGCTGGATACCGGTACACATGAGAGTCTGGCGGAGGCAACGGATTTTGTAAAGACCATGGAGACTCATCAGCACAGAAAGATTGGCTGTCTGGAAGAGATTGCGTATCTGAACGGCTGGATTACCAGAGAAGACGTTCTGGCGATTTACGAGGAATTGAAGAAAAATCAATATGGCCAGTATCTGAAGGATGTCCTGGAGGGAAAATATCTGGACGCGCTTCATTGAAACAAGTAAAGCTGGCAGCCTTTTTTCAGATAGAAGAAGGAAAACAGGATGGTTATTTTTTGCCGGATGTCTGAAAAGGGGGAAAACGTGATATATGCCTCCATGGTGTATTGTGAAAGATCTTTATAAGGATGCAAAAGAATATAAAACGATATAAAAGAGGTTTCTGACAATGAAAAAGTATAAGATTGCGGTGGCAGGCACCGGCTACGTAGGTTTAAGCCTCGCGGTTTTGCTTGCACAGAAGAATCATGTTACGGCTGTGGATATCCTTCCGGAGAAGGTTGAGCTGATTAACAACAGAAAATCGCCTATCCAGGATGATTACATAGAGAAATATCTGACGGAAAAAGAGCTGGATCTGCGGGCAACGCTGGATGCAAAGGCGGCCTATTCGGATGCGGACTTCGTAGTGATCTGTGCGCCGACAAATTATGATTCTCATACGCAGAAGTTTGATACATCGGCGGTTGAGGCAGTGATCCGGCTGGTCATGGAGTACAATCCGGAAGCGATTATGGTGATCAAATCAACGATCCCCGTAGGATATACACAGTCTGTCCGCGAAAAAATGGGCAGCAGAAATATTATTTTCAGCCCGGAGTTTTTGCGGGAGTCGAAAGCATTGTATGACAATCTCTATCCATCACGTATCATTGTTGGCACCGATCCGGAAGACGGGCGCCTGGTGGAGGCTGCGCATACCTTTGCCGGCCTGCTGAAGGAAGGTGCGATCAAGGAGGATATCGATATTCTGTTTATGGGATTTACGGAGGCAGAGGCGGTCAAACTCTTCGCGAATACCTATCTGGCGCTTCGGGTTGCTTATTTTAATGAGCTGGATACCTATGCGGAGATGAAGGGACTGAATACGCAGGCGATCATTGACGGCGTCTGCCTGGATCCGCGGATTGGATCTCATTATAATAACCCAAGCTTTGGCTACGGGGGATATTGTCTTCCGAAGGACACCAAGCAGCTGCTGGCAAACTACGCGGATGTGCCGGAAAATCTGATTGAGGCGATCGTAGAGAGCAACCGGACGCGGAAGGATTTCATCGCGGACCGTGTACTGAAGCTGGCAGGATACTATGATTATTATAATCGCGGCGATTACAGCGCAAAGGAAGAGCGGGTCTGCGTAGTCGGTGTTTTCCGGCTGACGATGAAGAGCAATTCTGATAATTTCCGCCAGAGCAGTATCCAGGGAGTCATGAAACGGATCAAGGCCAAAGGCGCGACCGTGATTATCTATGAACCGACCCTGGAGGACGGCAGCACCTTTTTCGGCAGTGTGGTGGTCAATGACCTGAAAGCGTTCAAGGAACGGAGTCAGGCTATTATAGCTAATCGTTACGATTCCTGCCTGGATGATGTGCGGGAGAAGGTCTATACAAGGGATCTGTTTCAGCGGGATTGATGTATATAAGGGAATAACGACTGCTCATTATGCGATCCTCAGCAGGCTGGTGCTCAGTAGCCAGTGCTGGATTTACAGACGATCGGAAAGCCTGCGCGGGATGAACTGCATAGAAAGGGGGATGCTCATGCGACCTGGAAGAATCTGCGATTCGAAATGCTCCGGGTTATGCATGATCGTCCCCCATTTTTCTGCGATACTCTAATGGCGTCATGCCAGTCATTTTGCGGAACTGCCGGCTGAAGTGCTCGGCTGAGCGGTAGCCGCATTCATTCGCGATTTCGGAGGAGCTTTTCTGTGTGTGTTCCAGCAGACGCCGCGCTCTTTTTATGCGATTGCTGATCACGTCTTCCATGCAGGATATGCCAAACTGCTGTTTGTAAAGGGATTGTAGATAGCTTGGACTGATGTTCAGGCGTTCCGCCATCCCTTTTACCGTCCAGCTAAGCCATGGCTCGGTCTGGATGGATTTGCGCAGGGCATAGAGCGCATGGGAGAAAGGCGTGGCTTCCCGCATGGCCAGTGTGTCATCGTACAGACGGCTGAACAGAATCTGTACCAGGTCAGAGAGAATATAATCACTTCTGTCCTTGTCTGAATAGTATTCCCAGGTAATAAGCTGCTGGACGTTGAAGCAGTATTCTGGCTCGGAAATTGGAAATGGCCGGTTCCGGCAGGGAAACTCCAGAATCAT
>JAJBVE010000134.1 GCA_020859995.1 Clostridiales bacterium | reverse complement strand
GTGGGAAAATACAAGCATTTTTATCGCGAAAAGTTTTTATTCTTTAGCGCTGTTGAAATCCGAACCGCCGCATATCTTCCGGCAGCGGAGAGTGGAATTCCATGAGCTCCCCGGTGATTGGGTGATGGAATTTCAGGCGGCAGGCATGAAGGGCCTGCCGGGAGATTCCGTTGATACCAATCGGCACGCTGACACTGGGGATCCTGATTGGTTCCCGGAAATGCTCTGGTGTATCTTTATCGTCTGAAATCAGTGCAGCGGGCAGTTCCAGGTATGTCTGTACAGCGGCCCGCCGGCAATCCGGGTTATACAGGTAATCGCCGGCGAGCGGATGTCCCAGATACGCCATATGCACACGGATCTGGTGGGTGCGGCCGGTCCCCAGAAGGACAGAGACCAGGCTGCAGCCATTTTTTGTTTCCAGTACATGATAGTGCGTGACGGCTCGTTCGCCATGCTCAAAATCAACCTGGCGTTCAATACTTGTGTGCTTCTGGTATGTTTCCTGCGGCTGCTTACGCGAAATGGGCGCGTCGATGGTGCCGGATGCGGGTGAGGGAGTGCCGCAGACGATGGCAAGGTATCTGCGCTCCATATAAGGTCTGGAAAGACTGACCAAATTACGGGCTGGATGATTGCCAGAACTACAGTCTGAAGCACTGTTTGAAATACCGTCTGAGCCACAGCCGCAGGCATTGCCGACATCATAACCGCTTTCCTTTTGCATGGCCCCCAGGACGCTTGCGCTGACAGAATGCTTCGCAATGACGGTCAGACCAGAAGTATCCCGGTCGAGACGGTTGGTGCAGCGGAAAACAAACCCGCCGCTGTTTCGGTAGTAGTGCATGACTGCGTTGGCCAGTGAATAATAGTAATTGTCCCTGGAAGGATGCATGGGAAGACCGGCAGGTTTATCGATCACCAGAATGTCTTCATCTTCGTATACGATGGAAATACCTTCTCCTTGCGGTTGGCAGCAGAGCTCATTGCCTGTATTTGGGCGTTTCGTGCCGGGCATCGCGCTGCCATAGTCGGTTCCCGGCCGTTTCACGTCAGGCCGCGCGTTGAAAAGTGGAAGGGCTGTTGCCGGAATCTGTTCGGAACAGGCGTCTTCCGAAATATGCACTTCCAGAATATCCCCAGGGGAGAGACGCTGGTTCAGACGGCAGGCTTTTCCATTTAGCTGTGTGCTTCCATCTGCATTTTTCAGCTGAGCCAGGTTTTGCCTGGAATAGAATTTGCGGCGCAGAAATTGCTCAATGCGTATATTGGCATTTTCTGCTGTGATTTGGTAAGTGATGGTTCGTTTCATTTTAATATTCCTTATGGCATGGCTTGCACGGATATCTGCTTTCGGTACTGACGGGGCGACAGCCCGGTCTCTTTTTTAAAAACATAGCCGAAGTGGTCAGAACTGTGATAGCCCACCGTTTCCGCTATTTTTTCGATGCTCAGCTCGCTTGCGGCAAGCAGCTCTCTGGCTTCTGCTATTTTCAGCTCTGTGACAATATCGCTGTAATTTTTCCCTGTCGCCAGGCGGATCTGCTTGCTCAGGTATGCGCTGTCATAATGAAAATGCCTGGCCAGGGTATCCAGTGTAAGGGTGTGATAATTCTGGCGCACATAATTCAGGATTGCCGGCATACGTGTCCGGGAAATGGTCTGGCCGGACGGAAGGGAGGCTTCATCCGGATTTTCAGATGCCCGGATAATATTTGCGTAGAAAATCTGCAGATAGTTGTTAAACAGAGTTTCCGAATAACTGTCTTTGGTCAGAAATTCCGCAAACAAATGCTGGATCAGGCTGCGGATGTTCCGGGAGGCGTGCATGGTAAAGAAAATCGGATCGCGTGCTTCCTGAAACAGGGCATGGCGGAAAAAGGCGGAAACAATATTGTCCCGGTATAAAAGCTGACTGAAATTTTCTGTAAAATGTTCCTTGGCGGAGACGATATTGACGACCAGGTCTTCGGGCATCGTAAACAATGCATGCGGGATGCCGGGAGGAATGATGCAAAGCTCTCCCGGATGCAGTCTGCGTTCGCCGGAGAGCATTTTCAGGAGGCAGCTTCCTTCCAGGACATAGCATACAGAGAAATAATCCACGGAGATCAGCTGCATATCGGAGCAGCAGGCTTCGATGGCTATTTGTACATGATTGTAGACAGAGAGCCTGCGAATGTCATTGTGAACGGCCTGTTTTATATTCTGTATTTCCGTAAGGGCGATGGGGATCTGTCCGACAAGCCGGCGAAGCTCCTGGTAGCTTGTCAGATTCCATGACAAAAAATCTGGATTTTCCGGAATGCCATCTGTGCAGGTGCCTGCGTCGGCAAGCATTTGTACAGCGTCCTGAAAACTGAGGCCGCATCCGTACTCTTTATAATAATCTGCTTTTGTTTTCTGGATATCCCTGAAAAGGACATAGGTATACGGGAGCATGGATGAAGCCCTCCTGTGTTGTTAAGGGTGTGTTTGACCGAGTGGTACACGCTTCTCAAACGTTGATAATGTCCTGAGTTTCGTCAAGGCTTTGAGCGCCGTCAACGTTCTGATGCCGTCAAGGCTTTGAGCGTCGTCAAGGCTCTGAATTCTGTCAACGCTCAGAATGTCGATAGCGCTTTAAATGGCTGGCAGCACTCCGGCGCTTTTTTGTCTTATTCGGATTAGGATAGCATACTTTACACAAAAAATCGAGGATTTTCGGACAAGATTTCCCTGTTGCCGTGGAAAAATATGTATTATACTTAGTAAAACATAGAAGTATCTGAAGTGGAATCGTTCGCCAGGGGAAGAATGGAAGCTTTCTGATGAATGAGCTGTAATCGTTCAGTATCTTCAAGGTTACGTTTTTCATGTGTACTTTGCAGCTGGTCAGCGAATGTGAAGTACGGTCATGAATGATCACATCTTTTTACAGATTACAAAGAAAGGGGAAACGAAATGGTTGCACATGATTTTAACAGGGGATGGGCGTTTGCGTACTCCAGCGGAAATGCGTATCTGGACGCGAAGGGCGCTGCTTATAAGAAAACAGTGGATCTGCCGCATGATTTTATGATCTCTACGAAGCGGACGCCGGATGCGCCGACAGAGGGCGCGGGCGGCTTTTTCCAGGGAGGTGTCGGCACCTATGAGAAGCATTTTGAATTGGACGCTTCGCAGAAGGGGCATCAGTTTCTGCTGCTGGTGGAGGGCTCTTATGGAAACACCGAGATCTGGATCAACGGCAGCATGGCTGCTTTGCATCACTATGGATACACGGAATTTTATGCGGATCTGACCAAGTGGCTGAAGTTTGGGGAAGACAATAAGCTGAAGATTGTTGTTGAAAACAATGCACATCCGAACAGCCGCTGGTATTCCGGAAGCGGCCTCTACCGGCATGTCCGTCTGCTGGAAGGGGAGCAGATTTATCTGGCGCCCTGGTCGGTGAGCGTCCGGACGCCGGATCTGCAGACCATTCAGGCGGAGGTGACGCTGACGGCAGCGGGCTGCGCATTAAAAGAGGCTGCTTCGCAAAATGGCGCAGCCTGCGTTACGGATCAGGAAATGGCGACGGTTGTAGTGACAGCAGCTGCTGACGCAAAGCGAGAGGTTTCTTTTTCGATCCTGGATGCGGACGGAAAGGTTGTGGCGGAGCAGACGAAACAGGTGGTCTGCCATACGCCGGATGAAGCGGAGCAGGCAGTTTGCGGCGCGCCGGACTTCTGCCTGATGCCCAAAATGCAGGAGGAAACTACCTGTACATTTGACTTTTCTCTGGAAAATCTGATTCCCTGGAGCCTGGACAATCCTTATCTGTATACGGCAAAGGTACAGGTGCGTAAGCCTGAGGAAGCATCAGATATCCAGGAAACGAATCCGAAAGGGACAGATCTTCAGGCAGCGGCTGATTGTGAAGCTGGATTTTCGGAAGAAAAAGAGATTACCTTCGGTGTCCGCACCATTTCCTTTACGCGCGAGCGCGGCTTCTGCCTGAACGGAGAGCCGGTGAAGCTCAAAGGCGGCTGCATTCACCATGATAACGGCGTAGTAGGCAGCTGTGCGTTTGACGCGATGGAGTACCGCCGGGTGCGTCTGTTAAAGGAGAATGGCTACAACGCGATCCGCACCAGCCACAATCCGCAGAGCCCGGCATTGATGGATGCCTGCGACCGGCTGGGCATGCTGGTGATGGATGAGGCGTTTGACTGTTGGCGGGCGAAAAAGAACGCAGCGGACTACCATCTGTATTTTGAAAAATGCTGGAAGGAAGATCTGGCTTCCATGATTCTTCGCGACCGCAATCATCCTTCTGTGATCATGTACAGCATCGGCAACGAAATCGGAGAGCGGGACGGAAGCGGAAACGGACCGGAAATTTCCGCGGCGATGTGCGCGTTTGTCCGCAGTCTTGACGACACCAGGGCGATTACTAATGGCGTGTGCGCGGTATTTCTGGACGCCGGAGAGTTCGGTGGGATCCTGGCTAATATTTTTGGCAGCGGGGAAGCGATTGATTTTGCCAGTCTGCCAGAGGAGGTCAGAGGCTTCCTGGCACAGGCGGATGAGGTGACCAAAAACTGGGGCGCCATCACGGCGGATTTTGTGAAGGACCTGGATGTGGTCGGCTACAATTATCTGGACGACCGCTACGAGCAGGACGGAAAAGATTTCCCGGAGAGACTCATCGTCGGGACGGAGAGCTATCCGAAGGCTATGAAGCAGGTATGGGAGCGCACGATGGCGCACCCGTATGTGATCGGCGACTTTACCTGGACGGCGATGGATTATCTGGGAGAGAGCGGCATCGGGCATGCCTTTTACGACCAGGACGGCGGTCTGTTCTGCGATTATCCGTGGCACACCGGAAACTGCGGGGACTTTGACATCTGTGGTTTCGTCCGCCCGCAGGGCAAATTCCGCCGCCTGCTGTGGAAAAAGGACAGCGCGCCGGTGATCACAATCCTGCATCCGGAGCACACCGGCAAAAAGGAAGCCATTTCCAGCTGGGGCTGGGCGGATGTCTACGAAAGCTATACCTGGACGGGCTATGAAGGAAAAGAAATCCGCGCGGACATCTACAGTGACGCGGAGGAGGTTGAGATCAAGGTAAACGGCAAATTCATCGGCCGCAAAGCGGTTCCGGAGAACGGCATCGTTTCCGTATCATTGACCTATGAGCCGGGCGTGCTGGAGGTGACCAATATCCGCGGCGGGGCTGCAGCGGAGAGCAGCTCCCTTGAGACTGCGGGTGAAGCAGTGGCGATCCGGCTGACACCGGAGGAAATTCCGGAAAGCTTCCCCTGCACAGAGGACATCCTGATGATCCGCGCGGAGGCGGTCGACCAGGACGGCAGACGGGTGCCGGACTGGCAGGGAGAAACACGCTGCATCGTAGACGGAGCCGCGCAGCTGGAGGGATTTGGCTCTGGCAGCCCGACCAGCGAGGATCAGTATACCTCCGGATGCTGCCACTTCTTCGAAGGACGGGCGCTGCTGGTGCTGCGGAAAACGCAGGAAACCGCACCACAGGGAGTCTCGCCGCTTGCAGCCGGACGGAAAGAAACGCAGGAAACCGCCTCGCAGGCAGCCGAGTTGAAAGAAGCACAGGCAGCCGCATCCCTTACTATCCGTGTAGAGGAAACCGGCGAGGGCGGTATTTTTGGAGAGTTGTCTCTGGGGAGGAATGCGTGAATGAAAAAGCAGGTTTTTAACCCTTATTTGCCCCTGAACGAATATGTGCTGGATGGCGAACCATATGTGTTTGACGGAAGAGTCTATATTTACGGCTCCCATGATGAAGCCCGGGGAGAGGTGTATTGCCCGGGAAATTACGTAACCTGGTCCGCTCCGGTGGATGACCTGACAGACTGGAGATACGAGGGAGAAATCTACCGGAGGACGCAGGATCCCTCCAACGCGGAGGATAAAATGCAGCTCTGGGCGCCGGATGTGGCCAAAGGGACAGATGGGCGTTATTATCTGTACTATTGCTTTTCCTTTTATCCGGAAATTGGCGTAGCCGTCAGCGATTCACCTGCGGGGCCGTTTGCCTTTTACGGGCATGTACATTATCCGGAACAGAGAAACAACGGAGCGGTTCTGCGGGAATACCTGCCGTTTGACCCGGGCGTCTTAGTCGACGACGATGGCAGAGTCTATCTGTATTATGGATTCGCGCCGGCAGAGACAAATCCGGATTATCCGATTATCCCTAGCCCGGGCAGTATGGTCGTGGAGCTGGAAGCGGATATGGTCACTGTGAAGGAAGGTCCGAAGCTTTGCGTACCGGGAGCCGCCCGCAGTGAAGGCACCGGCTTTGAGGGACACGCCTTTTACGAGGCTTCTTCCATGCGGAAAATCGGTGAGACGTATTATTTCATTTATTCCAGCGAACTGAGCCATGAACTCTGCTATGCAACGAGCAGCAGTCCGGACGGCGGATTTGTTTATGGCGGAACCATTATCTCCAATGGGGACGTCGGGCTGAACGGCCGTGAAAGATCCGTCAATATGACGGGCAACAATCACGGCAGCATTGTTGAGATCAACGGCGAATGGTATGTCTTTTATCACAGACAGACCCATGCCACGGAGGCCTCCCGGCAGGGCTGCGCGGAGAAAATACAGATCCAGGAAGACGGCAGGATTCGTCAGGCCGAAATCACCAGCTGCGGACTGAACGGCGGACCGCTGACCGGAAAAGGAAACTATCCGGCGGCAATCGCCTGCCACCTGACCGGAAAAACCGACCCGGGGATGATCGTATTCGGACAGAACCGAAAGGAAATCCTTCCTTATATATATGAGGAAGAAAATGGAGATTCCCTGATTGCCAACATCACCGATGGCGTAGTATTCGGTTATAAATACTTTGCACTGGAAAATCTGAGCCAGGTCAAGGTGGAAGTACGGGGGAACGCGGAAGGAACTCTTTGGATGCTTCTGGAAAATCCGATGGATTTTTCAGAAGCGGAATTCAATGAAAAAGCAGCGGGCAAGACTCAGCTGTCAATCCATTCTGACTCCTGGGAGCCTGCAGTGATTGCGGCGGAACAGGTAACGGATGGAATACACCCGATCTATTTTCTGTATGCCGGAAAAGGGAGCTGCAGCGTAAGGACGATAGAGCTTCTGTAAAAGGATAATGCTTTTTTCGGAACGATGCGGACAGATTAGCGCACTTGCTGCGAAGACCGTATAGAAACATGTAGCGATACTTCTTTTATATCGAACAAAGCATAGCCGGAGCGGCCCGACAAGGGGATGTGCTCCGGCTGTGTTTATGTCCGATAAAGGATGTTTTGGCTGTTTTGAGGAAACTCTACTTTTCTATTTTTTTATGGAAGGAGGAATGTCTGATGGGAAAGAAAAAGCAGCGGACCATTACTGCATGGTATGGTTCAGTATATGGAGTTGGAGAGCCAACGTGTTCAGAAATATTCCAGAGACTTCCGGTTGAAACACAGAGTTTCCGATTTTGAAGATGTAAAGAAATCCATCGATGATTTGAACGCCGACGGTATCTGTACATTGGACGAACTGGAGCAATTGCAGGAAGTAAAGTGCGGCTTGCACTCCTCCTAAAAAACTCGGAATGCCATCTATCCAACGAAAGCTGGATGATGTATAATGGGCGTATCGAACAGACAAATCGGAATATGTCGATTTGCTATGCCTATATAAACATTTTATCGTGTCATTTATGATGACAACTTCTTGAAATATCATGCCATTTATAGTATTCTGTATGCCAAGGAGGGACTGTTGTGTTCAGAGAAGATGAAACAAACGAATTTAAAAAGACTACGGGTGAAATAAATGAAGCAATGATATCTATTTCCAGTATATTGAATAAACATGGACATGGAAAAATCTTTTTCGGATTAAAAAATGATGGCTCACCGAATAAGTTTACAATTGTTGATTCTACACTGCGAGATGTTTCAAGAAAAATTTTTGAAAGCATTAGACCGCAAATTTATCCAGAAGTTAAAACAGAATTTGTTGATAATGTTGAAATCATTGTTGTAAATTTTAAAGGAAAAGACAAGCCATATTCTGCATTTGGAAAATATTATATACGTGTTGCAGACGAAGACCGTGAAATGTCTCCAAGTGAGCTTCGAAAAATGATGATTGCTCAAGAATATGAGGAAAATTGGGAAAACAAATCGTCTGGGGAAG
>JAJBVE010000097.1 GCA_020859995.1 Clostridiales bacterium | reverse complement strand
CCACCAACCCGCCCCAGGTCCCTCCTGCACCGCCCAGTCAATAACCGCCTTTTCAATAAAGGGAACCGGACCCGCAAGATCCGGATGAGACAGATTCGGAGACGGAGCCGCAAAATCCGGATGAGACAGATCCGGACGCGGACCCGCAGGATTCGGATGACGCAGATCCAGAAACAGAATCGCAAGAACCGGATGAGACAGATTCGGACGCGGATTCGCAGGATCCGGATACCACGGAGGATGAGGACCTGGCCGCGATGATACTGGTCAAGGAAACGACCAGTACGCCTGCGGACGGAGAGGCCTATGCGCTGGGCGAAACGATTACGTACATGCTCACGCTGACCAATGTAGGAAATGTGACCATTACAGACATTGTTGTCGAGGATGCGCTGACCGGCAACAGCGGAGAAAACGCGTGGACCGTGGAATCCCTTGAGCCAGGAGAATCCCTGGAGTTTACGGCTTCGTACATCGTGACAGAGGCAGATATTCTGACCGGAAGCGTGATGAACCAGGCCACTGCGGCGGGCTGGGTACCTTCCGGGGATACGGCGGATAGTACCGCGAGTGATTCGGATGGAGAAATGACCCCGGTAACCCTGGAAGACACAGAGTCCGCCAGGAGGGAAGATCCGACCCAGGATCCGGATACAGTAATGACGCTGGTAAAAGAGACCACCAGTACGCCGGCGGATGGAGAGGCTTATGAGCTGGGCGAGGAAATTACCTATAAGATTACGGTAACGAACGTGGGAAATGTGACCCTCACCAACGTGGTAGTGGAAGACGAGCTGACCGGCAACAGCGGGGAAAACGCGTGGACCGTCGATGCTCTTGCGCCAGGTGAATCTGTAGAGTTTACCACCTCGTATACGGTAACCGAGGCGGATGTCCTTGCGGGCAGCGTGATAAATGAGGCAGGCGCGAGCGCTGAGTCTCCGGTAGTGGAATCGTCAGAAGAGGGAGAATCATCGGATAATGACGCGAATAATTCCGTGACGCCCAGCGATCCGGAGGACGGCATAAGAGAGGATCGGACAAAGGAATCCTCTGCTGAAACTTCGCCGGAAGAAGAGACAGAAGACTCAACGGGAGGAACAGCCGAAGAGGAGACCCCGACGGAAGAAACGACCGAAAAAGGAACAAATGGAGAAGGAACGGCCGAGGGAAATACGACTGGAACAGCGACGGAAGACACGACGGTTTCGACAGATGCCGAGGATGCGCCGCAGACGGGGGATGAAACACCGATTTTGCCGTATCTGCTGCTGATGCTGTGCGCCTCCGGAATATTGCTTGCGGGCGGAACCCGCAGAAAACGCAGACGCGGACGTGCCTTGTCATAGAAGCAAAACGGATCGGGAAAAAGCGGATAAACAGTAAAAGTACGAAAAAGCAGCCTGGGGCTGCTTTTTCTGTTTCTCTATAAAAGGTCAGAGAAACAAAAACAGTGAGCCTTAGGGTTGAAAATACAAAGAAACAGAAATAATAACAATGTTACATACAAAACAATAAATGTTGCACGAATGGTATGGAAATACCGCACGATTGGTCAGCACAGTCGATGGATTTGGTGTTATGATAATCGGTACTACAAAACTAACCATCTCTGATCCGCCAGGGTCATTTCAGGTATATGCGGCAAAATGGGGGACATATTTCTATGAAAGATGATCTCTTGAAAAAGAATAAAAGTCGAATAAAAAGCATCCTGAGCATCCTGCTTTGCCTGGTTCTGGTGTGCAGCGCAGTTCTGTCGACAGAAGTATTCGCCGGTGAACCCGAAACCACAACAGAATCCGCAGAGGAGGAGACCTCTGCGCGTATAGCTGAAGAAGACGAGACGGAAACAGAAACTGAAACAGAAACGGAAACAGAAACGGAAACAGAAACTGAAACGGAAGCAGAAATTGAAACTGAGCCGGAAGCAGAATCGGAAACTGCATTACAAACAGAAACGAAGTCAGAGACAGAAGCAGAATCATCGGTAGAAACAGAATTGGCGGCGGAGCCGGAGCCGGAAACGACGGCAGAAATAGAAACGGAGCCGGAAACGGAAACGACGGCAGAAATAGAAACGGAGCCGGAAACGGAATCGGCGGCAGAAATAGAAACAGAGCCGGAAACAGAGCCGGAAACTCAGACAGAGAGTGAAACAGCTGCCGCCATATTTACAGCCAGTTATGAGGACATCGAGGTCACTGTGGAAGCCCCGGCAGGCGCATTCGCGGACGGCGTCACCATGGTGGTGGCGGAAGCGGATGCAGAGGAATTTGCGGAGGCCGTGCAGGCAGATCTGGATGAAACTTACCCCGGCACGACCTACACTATTATAGATTTAGCAGTAATAGAAATCAGCTTTTATGATACAGAAGGGAATGAAGTCCAGCCGGAGACCGAGGTGGAAGTGACCATCAGCGGCCTGTCATTGGCCACAGAAACTGAAATCTTTAGCAGTGAGCCGCCTCTTAAAGAGGAATCCGCGAGTAAGTCCTCTTCCGATGAAGAAGAGCCTGCGAGCGGGTTGCCTTCCGACGAAGAGGAGACCACCAGTGAATTGACATCTGATGGAGAAGAATCCAACAACGTGCAGTCTTCCGACGAAGAGGAACCGACCAGCGAACAGTCATCCGATGGAGAAGAATCTGACAGTAACCTGCCAGACCAACTGCCTGCAGCGGAAATACTCTTTGGCGAGACCATGCCTTCCGCGGAAGAGATGGCCGAACTGTCAAAAAATGTCCTGACGGCGGATTATACCCTGATTTACCATATGGATGATGAGGGTAACGTACAATGCGTCAAAGACGAGACTCCCGGGGAGAACTCTTATACGTTTACGACAGCCAGCTTTTCTGAGTATGGCACAGTCAACGTTGGCGAGGAAGGAGGGATCTCTGTGACAGCCGGCGAGGGTGGCAACCAGGGCGGTCAAAGCGAAAGCGGAGGCGGCGGTCAGGGCGGACAAAGCGAAACTCAAAGCGAAACCCAAAGTGAAACTACGTCAACAGCCAGTGGCTATTATCATATTGATATCCGCGTGGAAGGCTCTTTTACTGTTACGGTGACCAATTCAACCACGGTAGCGACAGATGTGACGGTAACGAAGGTGTGGGAGGATGATGATGACAGCAGCCGCCCGAGCAGTATCACTGTTTATCTGACGGATTCTAATGGAAATAAAATTACAGACTCCAACGGAGCGTACATAACGGCTACTCTGACAGCAGATAATAACTGGTCCTACACCTGGGAAGATCTGGAACTGGACGCAGACACTTATACGGTGGAAGAAGAAGACGTGACAGGTTATACCATGACGAACGCGACATCCTTTGAGGTTGTCGATGAGTCAAGTTCCACCTCTGTAACGTATACGGGTACCATAACGGTTACAAGTATTTCAGACCTTACCGTAACACACGACGGATCAACGTATACGGTGGAAATGAACGAGGGTTCAACAACCGATGAAAATAATTCCACCATATATGAGTTTCAAAGCGTTGCAGGCCATGGAAGCGGCGGGAACGCGCCGACTTCTACCCTGAAAGATATTGTTGACCTGGAAGACGGCGACACGATCACACTGACGGTGACATATTCCTATTCTTATACTTATACGGACAGTAACGGGACAACACAGACAGTCAGCGGAACTGCCACAACTACAGTGACGGAGACCGTAAATGAATCTGAAAACTACTGCAGCGGTACATCGGGGACAGACCAGTACGGATATGATTTTACAATATCGCCTACTCAGCTTCTGGAAGCGGAGTCCATAATATCAGACGACCAGACGGTTACGATTACGAACACCGCTGAAACCACCACCGCTTCCATCACTGTCACCAAAGAGGTCACCGGAAACATGGGCGACACGATAAAAGAATTTACTTTTACCCTGACAGACTCGAATGGAGATCCTGCAGGGACTTACACAGGCGATGGAACGTTGACTGCAGATGGTTTTACGCTGTCAGACGGCGAGACCGAGACGATTTCCGGCCTGACCATTGGCGATATTGTCTATCTGGCGGAATCGGACAACGATAACTACACAGTCACGGTGACAGACAGCTCGGGAAACGTAATCTCGCCAAATGCGGATGGGTATTACGAGATAACAGTCGGCTCCGGTGTAGCTATCACAGTGACAAATAATTATGACATCGACCCGGATACCGGCGTCGGCGCTGATTCCGCTCCCTATATCGCACTTTTGTCCGGTGCGGCATTGTTTGGCATAGCGGTCTGGATAGATCGGCGCAGAAGACTTTTTTAAAAGGACAAAAGAGGATAGGTATTGGAGGGGAAATTTTATGGCAGGCAGTAAAAAACGAAAAGGCACCACGAATCAGTCCCAGCCCCCGCCGGATGGAAAACGGTCAGGAAGAGCCGCGCCGCTGAATGCGGAGCATCAGAAGATGCTGGACTGGCTGCGGACGGTAAAGTTCAAAAAAACGCTTTTTGGCGGAGTAAAAGAAGCGGATGTCTGGAAAAAGCTCGAAGAGCTGAACCGCCTGTACGAGGCTTCACTGATTGCGGAGAGGGCGCGCTACGATGCCCTGTTAGAAGAGCAGGCAAAATCAGTTTGTGTAGGTTCTGGCGGGAATCAGCAGTCGGCACAGGAAACTGTTGAAACGGAGAGCACAGCCGGACAACGGACAAATGAACAATGGGAAAATGGGCCGGGTGTAAGCGGACAGTGGACAACCGGGCAGCAGATAAACAGCCCGCAGGCAAAGTCAGCCCGTGCGGTACCCGATGGGTGGCAGATAGATGAGCCTCGGCAAAACTTTGCAGATTCAGTTTCGGAAGAACTCAGAGAGGTATGAGAATGGCAGGAGAAAAGAACAAACGCGGAAGCCATTCCGAGACCGCCGAGCAGATCATCCGCCGCCGCAGAATGAACCTGGAGGTTCGAAGAGGATACAGAAGTCTGCTGTTCCGGGCAGCCGTACTCGTATTTGCAGGCTGGCTGCTGCTGACAAAGCTCCTGTTGATTACCCAGGCGCCCGATCAGGAAATGTTTCCGGCTATTGAGGCCGGAGACCTGGTGATTGCCTACCGTCTGCAGGATACCTACAGCAAGAACGACGTCGTCATCTACAACGTGGAAGGCACCAGAAAGATCGGACGAGTCATCGCCAGAGCAGGCGACGTGGTCACTATGGACGACACCGGTACCCTGCTCGTCAACGGCACCGTCCAGAGCGGAGAAATCCTTTTCTCCACTTACGCGAAAGAGGGAATCACCTACCCCTATGTCGTTCCCGAGGACAGCGTGTTCATCCTTTGCGACTACCGCACAAACGGCACCGACAGCCGGGATTACGGGGCAATTTCGCTGAGCGATGTAGAGGGCAAAGTGATCACCATTCTGCGCAGGAGGAGTATCTGACGGCCTGGGAATTTTGACAGATGCTGCGAAATCAATGAAAATAAATAATGAAAACAAACATAAAATGAGGAGGGACTCAAAATGGAGAAAATGAAAACAAAGCTTTTAACCATTACAATGGCTGTTATGATGGCGCTGGGGAGCCTCAGTATAACGGCAGGAGCGGCTACGGCTAATGCCGGTACATCATCTGTTGATATTACAAAGACTCTTACAGCAACAGGGCTGGAGGATACGACATTCTATTTTACGGTTGAAGAGTACGATGTTACAGACGCTGCCAGCGGTATAACAAAGTATACAATGCCGGAGATCGACGACTTTAGCATCACTGTGAGCGAGGGAGAAACAACAGGCACATATACAATCACGCTTCCCGAATATGAGAGTGTGGGTGTTTATATTTACAAAATATCGGAGACACCAGGCACTACTGCAGGCGTGACATACGATACTAACGAATTGTATCTGGTTGTAACAGTTACACTTGAAAGCGGAGTCCTGACACGGTATGCGGCTATCCATGTGGGATCGGTATCAGGGACTAAAAATAATACAGAAGTGTTTACAAATAAGTATGAAGCCGGAACTCTGGCAGTGACAAAGAGCGTCACTGGTAATATGGGTGATACAACAAAATCATTTCACGTTACCGTGACTTTTACAAAGGATTCTACAATAAACAGCACCATATCTTATGAGGTTGATGGTACAACTTACGAGATTACACCGGACATGTGGACCAGCGATACATATTCAGTTGATTTTTATGTGACGGATGGAACAACCGTGACTTTTAAAAATATTCCATATGGTGTCACTTATGAGGTAGTGGAGGATGATTATTACAATAATGGTGACGGTTATACAACTACCTACTCGGGAAGCGATGGCACTGATGGCAAGGGTACGGTAAGCGGCACCGATACAGTAACTATCATAAATAATAAAGAAAATAATACTCCTGATACCGGCGTGATCCTCGACAGCCTTCCCTACATTCTGATTCTGGCGGTGGTTCTTGTTGGCGCGGTATTTGTGATCTTCCGGAGACGTTCGACGGACATCGACTGATGACGGACTGTTAAATACCATGTTAAGAAGAATATTAAAACTATGCGACTCCCTGATGACGCTGTTTTTTTCTCTTGTCCTGCTTGTGCTGGGCGTTTATGCCGTCTATGCGCTGTGGGATAATCACCAGGTTTACGCGGAGGCGGAGAATGTGCAGACTGCGCTGCTGAAAATCAAGCCGGTCGTTGACGAGGAAGGAGACGGCGGGGCTTCGTTTGAGGAGCTGCTGGCGATTAATGAGGATGTCTGCGGTTGGATTACGCTGGATAACACGGAGGTTGACTATCCCATCTTGCAGGGAGAAAATATCTTAAGTTACATTAATACGGATGTGTATGGGAACTTTGCCCTGGCCGGGAGTATTTTTCTTGATCCGGCAAATACGACAGATTTTCAGGATGCTTATTGTCTGATTTATGGGCACCATATGGATGAACACAAGATGTTCGGTGATCTGGATCTTTATGAGGACGAGGAGTTCTTCAACGAAAATACGACCGGCACGCTGATTCTGCCGGACCGGAGCTATCGCCTGGAGATTTTTGCCTGCCTGCAGGTAGTCTCATCGGAGGATGCGGTCTTTGACCCGGAACAGTGGCAGACGGATCCGGCGGGGCTTCTGGAATTTGCCAGGGACAACGCCCTTTACCTGCATGAAGAGACGATTGCCGCGCTGCGAGAGGACGAAAATCCGCAGATTCTGGGGCTTTCCACCTGTTCCTCAGAATTCACGGATGCACGGACTGTGCTTCTGGCGAGAATGGTGCCGTATTCTCAGGGATAAATGGAAAGGAATAGCCTTGCGGGTTTGCCGGAAGGTGCGCTCTGGATAAATCCGGGCAAAGCGAAAAAAAATCATGGGAAAGCTAAAACTGGAAATCCAAAAGAGGCGGCGGGAAAGCTGAAATAGCGAAAAAAAACAGACAGGGGGCGTGCTTGCAATATGTGTGATTTTATAAAAAAGCATATTTGCCGGATCGTGTCGGCGGCAGGGGCGGCCTTCTTTTTGGTGTTTGTTTTTATGGCTGTGTGTTTCCTTAGTTTTTTCAGCGTATTTGCGGCTGCCTCTGAGACTGTGACCGCGACCATTCCAGTTTCTGTGACGGTCAGCGGCGGGGAGGGGACAGCAGAGAACTACACATTCAGGCTGACAGCGTTAAACGGCGCGCCTTTGCCCGAAAACGACACTGTCACCATCTGCGGCGCGGGAAGCGCGGAATTTTCCATTGATTATTACAGAGTCGGCGTCTATCAATATACCGTGACGCAGGAGTTTTCTGCAGGGAGCGGCAAAGCTGACGAAGGGCAGGACGGAGAAGTTTATGACGACATCGTATACTATGTGACCGTGACTGTGCAGAATACAGAAGACGGCGGGATCGGTGTCACGGTTTCCGCGCACAGAGGAAGCATCGAAGGCGACAAGTGCGAGATACGGTTTGAAAATATCATTGAGACAGAAACGGAAACTTCTACAGAAGAATCCTCAGAAGAGCTTACAATGGCATCCGCGGAAGAACCGGCAGAAACTTCAGAAAAGCTTGCAGAAACATCCACAGAAGCTGCCGCAGAAGAACTTGCGGAAGCACCCACAGAAACGGACACATTGAACACATCCGCAGAAACCGATGCTCCCCAGACAGGGGATGACACACCGGTCGCCTTCTGGTTTGCGGTGATGACGGCGGGACTCTGGCTGACACTCTGGTCTTTCCTGCACAGAACGCGAAAGAAGATTCTAAATCCTTAGAAATGCCTGAAAGAAACGTAACCTGCGCCTCAGCGCTAAAGAATAAAAACTTTTCGCGATAAAAATGCTTGTATTTTCCCA
>JAJBVE010000198.1 GCA_020859995.1 Clostridiales bacterium | reverse complement strand
CTGGAAAGCATCGGTGTGGACAGTGCCGAGCAGGAACAGATTCTGGATACCATCCACCGGTGTCATAATAACGGTGTATAAGAAACAGAAAGCCTCCGAAATGCGGCGTGGTCGATCTAATCGTTCCGATCCTCGTGCTGATTGGCTGCTGTATCCTCGGTATTGTGTATACCAGAGGTTTGTTTTAGGGAGTTCCCTTTATTCGGGCATTCTCCGAGAACGAAGCCGCGTTTGGTCTGATGCTTGGCATATTCCTCACTCTCATCATCACGGTTCTCTTTTACGCGACCCGAAAAGTACTCACACTCAGGGAGTCGATCGGCAACTGTATCCCGGAGGGAACCAAGACGATGATCCCTCCCATGATCATTTTGATCCTCGCATGGACATTAAAGGCGATGACCACGAGTCTGGGTGCCTCAGAATTTGTGGCAAATGCCGTGGGAACGGCAAGTGGCAATTGTTCAACTTCCTGCCGGCGATCATCTTTGTGGCGGGCTGTTTTCTCGCGTTCTCCACAGGCACATCCTGGGGAACATTCGGTATCTAGACCCCAATCGTTGCCGCTGTGTTCGCAGGGGCAACGAGACCATGCTGGTCCTCGCCATCTCTGCCTGTATGGCGGGTGCCGTATATAGCGACCACTGTCCCCCCCAATCTCAGATATGACGATCATGTCTTCCACCGGGGCTCATTGCAACCATGTGAACCACGGTCTCAACCAAACTACCCTATGCCATCACGGCGGCCTGTGTCAGCTTTGTGACTTACATCATCGCAGGATTTGTGAAAAACGCGTTCATCTGTCTGCCAATCGGAGTCGCCCTGATGCTGGCGACACTGTTTATCATACGAAAAGTGACCACGAAAGATCGGGTTCAGGCTGAGGAAAGCACGTGATTGGTTATTCCATTTTCATCAGCGCCTCAAATACGGGGTCTGACTCTTCCCGAATATTTAAGTCAGCCACCCGATCGAAGTATGTATTCCCCGGGTTGATCTGAATGATCTTAGCGTCCGGTTTTTTATAGTCCCAGTAAGTGTGAGTATAACTTCCGTTGGCTCCGATGATTAGGATAATGTCTGCCTGCCGCATCCACTTCTGTGCCTTTTGAAGCTGTGATGTGAGCAATCCGGCATGGCTGTATATGTTGTAGGGAAGCAGGGTGCTCCCGCACTTTTCACAAGTCGGCATCTTTCCATGATTCCAGATCTCATAGCCGTAAGTCCACGCTCTGCAGCCGGTGCAGACATTTGTCTGGAAGCTACCCTGGATCTCCGCCACGTTTTTCGATCCTCCCATCGTATGCAGACAATCCACATTTGTGGTGATGATACCCTGTATCTTCCCCATCTCTTCCAATCTGGCCAGCGCTTTGTGCGCATAGGTCGTACCGTGCTCAAACATGGAGCTTAAAAAAGCCTGATAAAAATACTGGTACATTGTTTCCGGATCCTGGGACATCATGCCCCGCCTGGCACCGTGTGATCGCATTCCCGAATAAGTAACTCCGCCGGCCGCGATCGAGATCCCCGCTCCCGTGATCGTAACAGCGAAACTGCTGTCCTCCAAAGCCTGATAGAGTTCTTTGATCTGCTCTTCTTTCATAGATTATCACCCAAAGTTTCGACAAAATTCCTGATAGTTGTACTCTTTTCCTTCCGCGCACAGCACTGCAAAATCCACGTGTGCAAACCCGCATCCGTCCGGTCCGTCCAAGGCTTTTTTAAACGCGTCTGAAACGACCGCAGCATCATTTCCGAATACGCCGCACCCGAATGCACCGAGCACCAGATTATTATAGCCCAGGCTACCGGCACAGCGCAGCATCCCGCGAATCCGACCAAGCAGCATCTCTTTATATTCTTCCTCCGATTTCCCTTCCAGTCCAAGACGTACCATCGGTGCGGAACAGGACATCACGGAGATCTCAAAGGGCTGCGCAAGGAGCTCTCCCTTGGCATCCCGAATCACCTCCACATGGGATGAGATAAGGACTCCGTCGGAGCCGAGGCGTGTATGCAGATTATTGTTGTAGTCATAGTAGCGTTTGGCCTCCTCTGTCTCCAATGAAAGAAGCAGTGTGCTCTTTCGGCAGAGGTCCTCCTCCTGCCCGTTTGCACCATCGCGCGAAGCCCCGCCTGGGCGGGTAGCACTGGCGAGATTTAGGACAAGTACGTTTGCATCACTATGTTCACTGCGGTAGGCCGGATCCTCACAATCCTCGAGGGCAAGGGAAAGCACATCCTTGTTCTCACAGCGAAACGTAGCCTTTTGCTGTCCTTTTGACTCTGCTTTCGCAGGCAGCGCCTCGATCTCGTCCGGAAGAAACACGCGGATCTCATGCATCTCCTCTTTGGACAAGCCAATCTCAACTTTCTTCCCGTCCAGCTCATAGCACCCTTTTTGACAGAACTCCATAGTCTCGTTGAGAAGTGCTATATTTTTACGCTTGCGCATCTCCTTCTCCTTTTTCTTCTCCTCAATCTCTTCAGGCGTCAGGCCTTCATATTCTTTTTGCTGCATCTGAGCCATCAGTTTTTTTAATTCTTCCGGGCTCATATTTTCCATATCCGGCATAGCATTCTCCTCCATCCGTACGCAATGACGATATCTATTCCTCGCTTAGGATCTCGTTAAATACCTCTTCGACATCCCGGCGGATATTCAGCTTCATCATAGAATCAAATCTGGTCGGCGACGGGTTGATCTGTACCAGGGTGGTCTTCGGCGTCAACTTAGCCATATAATTTTCGCTCATGAATCCTGTGGTTCCCATGATCAGTGCGAGATCTGCTGCGGCAATCATGTCGGCCGCCTGGTTCATGCGATCGTTATATTCGCTGTCATGACCTGCGAAATCGCGGTCAAAGGATGCCGGCATCAGCGGAGCACCACATTTTTCACAGCGCGGAGCCTTCCCCCTATCCCAGACCTTATAGTCGTGATAACGGGCCCCGCACCCCACGCAGATATTGTCGTCAAAGCTGCCCTGAAACTCTATCACATTGGTCGATCCGGCTTTCTGATGCAGACAATCAAAGTTCTGCGTGACGATGCCTGAGAGCATTCCTCTTTTTTCAAACTCGGCCAGCTGTTTGTGCACCGGGCTTGGCCCCAGCTTAAACGTTGCGTCCAGGAACGCCTCTCTCATGATCTTGTAGAAATCCTCCGGATTCTTCTGCACATACTTCGGAGAGAGTTTCCGCATCAGATCCATCCGGTTGGACATCTGCTTTAACCGACTCATCCCATAAAGGTAGGAGATGCCGGATCCGGTGATTGCGACCGTATTACTGCTGTTATCCATATATTCTTTTAACTGTGTGATTTGTTTGTCCATTGTTTTTTTTACCTTTCTGCTACATATCTGCCATTTGTTTTTAAGATTCAGCCTTCAAGCCACGCTTCAACGTCTGCCTTATTCACTTCTTTGAAGCGGATCCCCGAATGCACTGTCGCTTTGCCGCACGCGTTTTGCAGCTGCTGCTGCGCTCCCTCCGGGCCGCTTGAGCCGCTGGTGCAGAACGGATAGACTTCCTTCCCTTTGAAGTTATGGGAAACTAAAAATGAGATTACTAACTGCGGCGCTTTGCCGTACCAGACCGGGAATCCGACCAGGATGCGGTCATACGAATCAAAATCCTCGACATCTCCCATGAACTTCAGCATTTCTCCACTGGAAAACTCCCTGCGGGCGATCATGATGGCGCGGGCATAGCTCCCGTAGTTCTTTGTCCCTTTGATCTCAAACAGATCTCCCCCCACAATGGCCTGGATCTTCTTGGCTACTGCGGTCGTATGGCCTGCTCTTGAATAGTAGATGGTCAGTGTTTTCATATTGTATCCTCCTCGTATAATAAGATTAGCAGACAGGCAAGGCGGGTGCGTCTGCTTAGTCACCCAAAATATCAGCAGGCTATGAGATAACCGCGATACAATAGCTGTAGGACAGCAGGGTCAAGTTCACTATCCTCCCGTTGAGCCGAAAGGCCACTTCACAGAAAGTCCGTTCCCCTGAACCGGAAGTTAGCTGCAAACTCATTAGCTGTTTGCTGGAAACAAGGCCGCCCTTTTAGCAGTGAGGGATATATCGCATTGGCCTTTTCCGGAATGATTCTGATACGCGAGGTTGCGGATGCTCCGGATATCATTGGTATCTCATAGCCTGCTGGCCTGAAATCCCCACCGAGGGGAGGTGAAAACATGAACCCACTTTACGTTGCCATTGATGTGAGTAGTAAAACCAATGCGGCATACATCATGCAGCCGGACGGAAGCAAGCACAGCAGTATTTCCGTTCAGAACAACCTGGGCGGAGCCAAACAGTTGTCAGAGAAAATCGTGTCGGCATTGAACGCCACACAGCTGGACGATACCGTCATCGGTCTGGAGGTCACCTCCATCTACGGCGACAGCCTTGTCTACGCCTTCCGAGAGGATGGCCGTCTGGGACAGTTCGGGCGCAAAATCCACGTTCTCAATCCCAAGCAGGTCAGAAAATTCAAGGAAGCCTATCCCGACCTGCCAAAAAACGATTATGTGGACGCTTTCGTGATTGCAGACCATCTCAGGTTCGACAGGATCGCCTCGGAGGTGTGCATGGACGATTACCGTTACAAGGCCTTGCAGACCCTCACCAGGGCGAATTTCTGCGCGGTGCGGAACCTGACAAGGGAGAAGCAGCGGTTTGCCAACTACCTCTTTTTTGAAATGCTCAGGGCTGGCGTAAGAGAAAATCCTCCCACACAACACCAGTGCTACGACCATCGCCCTGATGGAACAGTTTGTCACCGTGGACGAGCTGGCATACGCTGGCCTCGATACGTTGACAGACTTCATCGCCAAGTCGGGCCGGGGACGGTTTGCCGACCCTACGGCCACTGCAAAAGCGGTACAGGCTGCGGCAAAAGGCTCCTACCGCCTACCCAAAACCGTCAACGACTCCGTCAACCAGGCCATGAGCGTGATCATTGCATTTATACGGGCCATGGAGAGCCAGATTAAGACGCTGGGCAAAGCCATCGAGCAGCAGTTTGAGATTATCTCCAACACGCTGACCTCCATCCATGGCATCGGCAAGGTCTACTCCGCCGGCATCATCGCCGAGATTGGCAACATTCACCGTTTTAAGTCCCAAACGTTCGTTGTCAAGTATGTCGGCCTTGTTTGGACGCAACACCAATCCGGTGACTACGAGGCCGAGAACAGCCACCTCATCAAGTCCGGCAACCGTTTCCTTCGCTACTACCTGCTGGAAGCCGCCAACTCCGTGAGAAGATGTGACTCCGAATTTCGGCGCTACTACGACCTCAAATTTAACGAGGTCAACAAGTTCCAGCATAAACGCGCACTCGCTTTGGCTGCCAGAAAACTGGTCAGGTTGGTCTTTCGACTGCTGAAAGACAACCGCCTGTATATCCTGCCGGAGGAGTATTAATCCTCCAGGCTAATCACCGCCCCATTTTTGAAAACTTATATTGATGGGGTTTGGATAGCGTTTCCTTTTTTTGCGCCTTTACCACCGGCTCAATCAATAGTTTTCACCATTTTTCTTCTCCATCACCTCTTGACTTATTACCATTAGACTTTTTGTTCGTTCTGATATCTTCGGGGTGTCAGTGTATAGGACAGGAAAAATTTTCCGTATTTCATCCAGAGTTTCGGATTGGAAGCTCCTTTTACATCGGCGATGGAACGTGACAGCTGGACCAACGAGATCCGGTGATCATAAACCAGAAACCGGGGTTTCCATTCTGACGGCGCAAATTTTTCCTTGAAGCAATACAATCCTTTAAAATCGTATCCGTAATCCAATGAATCAAACGCTGCATGCATCAGCTTTTCTTCCCGGTTGGCATCCGACGAAGATGTGTCGATCCCCGCCAGAGGCGCGATATTTAAGCTGATCTCCTCGGCTCCTTTCTCTTTTAGTATCCATGCGGCGGAGATAATCGTATACTCCATGGCACCGGTCAGCCCGCCCGGTTTCCGGTACATGACATCGATGCACCAGCCCTTTTCCTGCCGATAGGGAAGAAGCGAGACTACGGTCAACAGATCTCCCTCCTTGTCCCGGGTGACAAAATAGCGTCTGCCGCAGGGATGGTCAAAGTGCAGATCTCCGACCGAATAGGTCAGATTCAGCTTTTTATCCTCGTGCCATGACTTCTGCAATTCGCCGATCTCTCGTTCCAGTTCCGGGTTGCGCTGCTGTCCCGGGCTGTAATCCTCGCAGGTGCAGCCCCATTTGCCCAGCTTCGCCACGTTCCGGCGGAGCGCTCCCTTTTTTCCTCCGGAAAGATCATACTCTGACAAAATAAGGATTCCCTCCTCACCATATTTCGCGACGAGAAATCCTATGGATCTAATAGCCTCGGCAATCGATTCCTCCACCGAGTTAAAAACGCAACGGTATTTCCTGCGATTGCAAAAATCGATATAGGCCCGGACCAGCCGGTCTAAATCCTCTGCCAGACAGACAGGATTGCCCAATGAGAGCGCCCGCTTTCCTGTAAGCGTATAAAAAATCACACCGCAGTCATCCGGTCCAAAAAAGTACTGATTATCCGGGTTGTCCAGAGATAAGAGCTGCAGGGGATCCATTCCCAGGTTTCGAACCATCTGCTCAGCCCGGTCTCTGTCCTTTTGTCTTACTGTTGCCATCTCGCTCTCCTGTGTAAAGTAGTCTGGGTAAAGATTATTTTCCGATTATTTGTTTTCAGCGTCCTTGATCTGCTCCGCGTAAAAATCGAGGATCAGATTTACACATATCGTGTTCTGCTCCTGCCAGGTAAGCGCAACATCCTCCTCCCGGCTGAACCGGGAAAAATACCCGCCAAACCCTCTGTGGTTTGCGTCTTCAAGCTCAACGGTCTCGGATCCTGTAGGCAGATTATGCGCATAGTTCTCCATCCGCTCATTGTTCATGACCCCATCATGGTCCGCCGTGATCCGAAGTGCAGGAAAGTCAAGGCCTGAAAGATCCGAGAATGCATAGCTCGCGAGATATACGATACCTGTCAGATATTCCGGCGCCTGCTCGGCGACCCGGCTGACCGGCATTCCGCCCAGGGAATGTCCAACCAGGATCCATTTATTGATCTCCGTATGTTCCTTCATGATCTCGATCGCGTGATTCGTTCCGAACGCGCTCATCGTGAATATCTGATTCGGGATTACCACCGTATGGCCTTCCTCGTGGAGCTGCCCGGCGATATAGGCATAGCCCGGCTCATCCACTTTCGCTCCGGTAAAGATGATAAATCCAACGCCGGTGTCTCCGTAAAACCAGTAATCCCTGCCCTCCATCTCCATCTCATCGGCAATCTCCTGTGACTCCGGATAGGCATTGTTGTGATAGAGCAAAACCACCAGAATGAATACGATAAACACTGCCAGGATGGTCAGTCCAATGATCATTTTCAGTCTCATCTTCTTCCTCCATTTGCTTCCTTTGAGACCCCCTTAAGATTCCTGCGATCCGGAGTTTCTTTCAGCTTCCCTCGCTTCCATCAGCTCAGAAAACACCGAGTCCGCATCCCGTCGGATATTTAAGTCCGCCGCCCGGTCAAATCCCGTACTCCCCGGATTGATCTGCACGATCTTCGCCCTCCGGTTCCGGAACGGCCAGTACGCGTTTCCATAATTTCCGTTAGCCCCGATGATGAGGATCAGATCCGCTTTCGAGATTAATCTTCTGGCCTGCTTTACGACCGGATCGTTTAAGCCAATACCGCTGTAAAAAGGAAACGTCCATATCTTTCCTCCGCATTCCAGGCACTCCGGCACCGTACCATGAGACCAGATCATATAATCATCGTAATGTTTGCCGCAGTCAACGCATTTATTGACCTGCAGGCTCCCCTGGATCTCCAGTACATTGACCGAACCGGCTATCGTGTGCAGACAGTCCACGTTTGTCGTGATGATACCGCGGAGCTTTCCCTCGGACTCCAGCTGCGCTAGCGCGCGGTGTGCCGGACTGGGGCCAATCACAAGCGCGGAATGCAAAAATGCTTTGTCCAGCGCTGCATAATACTGCTCCGGTTCATTGCGAAGCGCCTCCTCCGAAGCCAGGATCATCAACTCCTGCATCCCTTCCGGATCCGTGTGGTCAAAGCTCAGCCCGCCGGCTGAAAAGGAGATCCCCGCTCCCGTGATTGCCACAGCGCTACTGCTCGCATCTACATATTCATTTAATGTTTCTATCTGCTTATCCATTTCCGTATGTTTTCCTTTCTGTAATTTCGTCTTCTTTTTAGGGAAATCTGATCCCCCCTGTCTCAGCGGCGAAAGCTGTCAATGTAACAATCGCTCTGCAGGG
>JAJBVE010000221.1 GCA_020859995.1 Clostridiales bacterium | reverse complement strand
GCCGTCCGTCCTTGCCAGAACTGTGGAAAAACATATCCTCATTTCCGTGCAATATCCTGTTTCTGTTAGCTATCGTCGGCTTTGTTGTGATGGGAATTCTTGGCGTAAAGATGAGTGCATCGGATAAGCGAGCAAACTGGATCGAGCAGCTGGTAAATCTGGCAGCGCAGCTTTGTATTTTGTTTGGTGTGCTGATGATCTGGTACGCGAGCGATTACTACAGGGCTGATGCAGAAACGGCAGACTATCTGGAAAGCAACGGCAGCGTAGAGGTAATCGAGATAGACAAGGGACTCTTTTTTGACGGTGCAGGAGAGGACAGTGCGATTATTTTCTATCCGGGAGCAAAAGTTGAGTATACGGCATATGCACCGCTGATGATGAAGCTGGCGGAGAATGGCGTGGACTGCTTTTTACTCGAGATGCCTTACAACATGGCTATTTTCGGTATCAACAGAGCCGATGACGTGATGGAAGAGTATGATTATGAGCATTGGTATATCTCTGGTCATTCTCTTGGAGGCGCAATGGCTGCGTCCTATGCAGCAGGAAATACAGATAAGCTGGATGGAGTTATCCTGCTGGCAGCCTACGCGACAAAAGACCTGGGAGATCTTGCGGTGCTTTCCATTTACGGCAGCAATGATGGTGTCCTGAGCATGGAAAAGGTTGAAGCTGGAAGAGAGTATTCGACAAATTACACCGAAATATGTATAGAGGGCGGCTGCCATGCGTGGTTTGGTTATTACGGAGAGCAGGACGGTGATGGAACGGCTTCGATTTCCAGAGAGGAACAGTGGCAGCAGACTGTGGACGCGGTGTTGGATATATTTTAAAATATTTAAAATATTTACGTTGAAGTTCTTAATCCATGATTGAATTCAGCTGAATCGATTGTTATAATCTTTACAGTATTTGGAACATACGCAGTGACTTTAATAGTCATTTTAAAAATATGTATGGCGTTGGACTGTACGATGGATGATAATATGGAAATCATTCCTGACCAGTCTAAAGGGACAAGAGAAAAGAGGATTGCAATGACAAATGATAAAATAACCGAAGTCGGTGTCAATATCGCGGAAAAAGCGACAATGATCTGGAACGTGGCGGATATGCTCCGCGGTCCGTTCAAACCCCACGAGTACGGACTGGTCATTCTGCCCATGACTGTGGTGAAGCGGTTTCATGATTGCCTGCTTCCCACCCATCAGGCGGTGCAGGAGCAGTATGAGAAGGTGAAAAACCTGGCAGTCATTGACGGATTCCTGACCCGCGCATCCGGCTATCAGTTTTACAATATCAGTAAATTTACCTTTGACTCCCTGCTGGCCGATCCGGACAATATCGAGGCCAATTTCCGGGATTATCTGGCTGGTTTCTCTGCAAATGTACAGGATGTGCTGGCTAAATTTGATTTTGACAATATCATTCGGCGCATGGTGGAGAGTAATACTCTTTACCTTGTTATCAAGGAGTTTAACACTCCCAAGGGCTACCTCGGCCCGGATAAAATCAGTGCGGTGGACTGTGGCTACATTTTTGAAGATCTGGTGCGCCGGTTTTCTGAGTCGTTCGGTGAAGAAGCCGGGGCACACTTTACCAGCAGGGACATCATCTACCTGATGACCGATCTGCTGCTTTCTGATGCAGACTTGGCAGATACTTCAAATATTACTGTATACGATATGGCAATGGGGACTTCGCAGATGCTCTCCTGCATGGAAGAACGCATTCATGCCCTGAACAGCGACATTGAGGTCACCTGCTTTGGGCAGGAGTTTAATCCATCCACCTATGCCATTGCCAAGGCCGATATGATGATCCGAGGAGGCGATCCCAACAATATGCGGTTTGGGGATACGCTTTCGGAGGATCAGTTCCCTGGTTATACATTCCAATACTGCATTTCCAATCCGCCTTTCGGCATCGACTGGAAGCGGGAACAGAAAGCGGTAGAAGCGGAGGCAAAAAAGGGCGAACAGGGGCGTTTCGCGCCGGGGTTGCCGAAGATTTCCGACGGGCAGCAGCTCTTTGTACTAAACGGACTGGCTAAGCTGGCTCCCAACGGCAAAATGGCCATCATTCAAAATGGCTCTCCTCTGTTCTCCGGCGACGCGGGCAGCGGTCCCAGCAACATCCGGCAGTACATTCTGGAAAACGACTGGCTGGACGCCATTATCCAGCTTTCTACCGACCAGTTCATGAATACGGGCATTTCCACCTACATCTGGATTTGCAGTAAGGACAAACCTGCATACCGTGCCGGCAAGGTGCAGCTCATCGACGCTTCCCATTGCTTTGAACAGCGGCGGAAGTCCATTGGTAACAAGCGCAATGATATCTCTGATCATTGCAGGGAACTGATCGTACAGGCATACGGCGAGTTCCGGGACGATGCTGTTTACGGCGAAAAGCCAGGCATCTATTGTCACAGCAGGATTTTCGACTCCGTGGAGTTTGGTTACAACAAGATTACGGTGGAGCAGCCCCAGCGGGACGAAAATGGTGAGATCGTCCTTAAGAAAGGCAAGCCCGTGGCAGATGCTGTCCTTCGGGATACGGAAAACGTGCCGCTGACCCAGGACATTGACCGTTATTTTGAACGGGAGGTGCGTCCATACGCCGCAGATGCCTGGATCGATTACAAAAAGACGAAGGTGGGCTATGAAATTCCCATGACCCGATACTTTTACGAATACGAGCCGCCGGAACCGGTGGAGAACATCGTCGCCCGTATTCAGGCATATGAAAAGGCCATCTCCGTTGCCATGAGTGAGTTGTTTCCGAAGGAGGGGTGAGTATGGGGAGAGCGATGAAAGATAGCGGGGTGGAATGGATTGGGGAGATACCGGAAGATTGGACATTAGCTAAAGGAAAGAATTTGTATAGTGTTTATACAGGAAAACTGGATGCAAATGCAGAAAAAGCTGACGGTGAATATCCGTTTTTTACTTGCTCAATGTATCCCAAAAGAATTGACAGATATTCTTTTGACTGCGAAGCACTTTTGGTTGCTGGAAATGGTTTAGTTGGCTTTACACAGTATTATAAAGGAAAATTTGATGCGTATCAGAGAACATATGTTTTGTCTGAGTTTCGCAATATCAATCCACAGTATTTACAGTTCTATGTTTCCAATAATCTGCCAATTGAGGTGGCTCCGAATTCTGTTGGATCAGTGATACAGTTTATTAAAATAGGAGACTTGCAAAATTTTCATGTTGTATTTCCTTCTTTGGGCGAACAGCAAAGGATAGCGAGTTTTTTAGATAGACAATGTACTGAGCTTGATGTTGTTCTCGAAAAAACACGTTCTTCTATAGAGGAATACAAGCACCTGAAACAGGCAGTCATCACCCAAGCTGTTACAAAAGGCGTGCGTGGGGAGCGACCGATGAAGGATAGTGGAATTGCGTGGATTGGAGAGATTCCTGCTGAATGGGATATTTACAGGGTTGCAAATCTTTATGAGGAACGTAATGAACCAGGCAGTGATGAGTTGCCAGTTTTGATGGTATCCATCCATTCAGGTGTTTCTGATGATGAAGTAAAAGATGAAGATCGTTCGAGAAAAGCGCTACAGAGTGAGGATAAAAGTAAATATAAACGAGTATATCCGGGAGACCTTGTATATAACATGATGCGGGCATGGCAAGGGGCTTTTGGTGCAGTTCGTGTAGACGGTCTTGTAAGCCCTGCATATGTTGTCGCGAAACCCAAAGTGCCCTTAGATACTCGCTACATAGAGGCTTTATTTAGAACTCCATCGGCTATTGAAGAAATGCGACGATACTCTTATGGGATTACGGATTTTCGCTTACGTTTATATTGGCAATATTTCAAAAATATACGGTTTTGCTTGCCGGATATTGAGGAGCAAAAGGAAATTGCTTCCTACATTGATGATAAATGCGCCGAGATAGATGTTCTCATCGCCCAAAAAGAACAGCTTCTGATGGAGTTGGAAAACTACAAAAAATCCCTGATTTACGAATATGTCACCGGGAAGAAGGAGGTTCCTTCATGAGTATTGACAATACCACCGAAAAACAATTTGAATCTGATATCGAAGCCACTTTCCTGTCCCCTGCTGGCGGCTATACAAAGGGCGCGGACATCTATGACCCAAAGCTGGGCTTTTATGTACATACCCTCATCGACTTCATACAGCGCACTCAGCCCAGGGAGTGGGCCAGGTTTGCCAACCAGAACAAGCTGGAACCGGAGAGAAAATTTTGCCTTGCATTGGATGCCGCCTGCGAAAGCCAGGGGCTTATCACAGTCTTGCGCCACGGTTTCAAGCATCGTGGTATCACTTTCCGTATCTGCTATTTCAAACCGGAGTCTGATCTGAATCAGACTGCGTCGGCTCAGTATACTGCCAATGTGACGGAAGTATATCGCCAGTGGCACTATTCTGCTGACAATAACAATTCGGTGGATATGGTGCTGGTGCTGAACGGGATTCCACTTTTCGCTTTTGAACTAAAAAACCAGTATACTGGGCAGACGGCGGATAACGCACGCCGCCAGTGGATGTATGATCGTGATCCGAGAGAGATCTGTTTCCAGTTTGACCGGCGTATTCTGGCTTATTTTTGTGTTGACCATACGGATGTGTGGATGACGACAAAGCTGGCCGGAAAAGACACGTATTTTCTGCCTTTCAATCAGGGCAGCAACGGCGCCGGGAACGATGGCGGCAAGGGCAACCCGCCGAATCCCAATGGTTATCCCACCGCTTATCTGTGGGAAGAAGTCTTCCAGAAAGACAGCATGATGGACATTCTCCAGAAGTTTATCCATTTGCAGGTCAAAGAAGAGAAAAAGCAGACACAGGACGGCGGCGAAAAGGTGGTTCGCAGGAAATCTCTGATCTTTCCGCGGTATCATCAGCTGGATGTGGTTCGTAAGCTAATCGCGGATGTCCGGGCCAATGGCGTCGGTCACAATTATCTGGTGCAGCATAGCGCCGGTTCCGGCAAGTCCAATTCCATTGCATGGATGGCCTACCGCCTGGCCTCTCTGCACGATCAAGACAGCAAAGCGATTTTCAGTAGCGTGATCGTGGTGACAGACCGCACAGTGTTAGATGCGCAGCTGCAGGAAACCATCGCAGGTTTTGATCATACCATCGGTGCGGTGGAGACAATCGGAGAAAACAAGAATTCCAAAGACCTGCGGGACGCTATTAACAATGGCGTGCGTATTATTGTTACCACTTTGCAGAAATTCCCGGTTATTTACACGGAAGTGGACAAGGCCAATGGAAGAAATTATGCGATTATCGTGGACGAGGCACATTCCTCTCAGACGGGTAATTCCGCTTTGAAGCTAAAAGCGGCCCTGACCGATACGGAGGAAGCGTTAAGGGAGTATGCGGAGCTGGAGGGCAAAGCGGAGGAAGAACTTGATCCGGATGATAAACTGATGCGGGAGATGGTTGTCCATGGAAAGCACAAAAATCTGTCATTCTTTGCTTTCACTGCCACTCCCAAAGATAAGACGCTGGAGTTGTTCGGAACGGAACATGAGGATGGCAGTTTTCATCCCTTCCACATTTATTCCATGCGGCAGGCGATAGAGGAAGGATTTATTCTGGATGTACTTCAGAACTATATGACTTACGATACCTGTTTCAAAATCGCCAAGACGATTCCGGACAACCCGGATGTGCCATCGAGCCGTGCGGCAAAACTGATTCGGAAATATCAGGAGCTTCACCCATACAATATCAGCCAGAAGTCGCAGATCATTGTGGAGACATTTATGGAAACCACAAGTAAGAAAATCGGCGGCAGGGGGAAGATGATGGTGATCACATCGTCCCGGCTGGCGGCAGTACGGTATTTCCACGAGGTCAAGCGCTATATTCGTGAGAAAAAATATGCCAATATTGATGTGTTGATCGCGTTCTCCGGCGCTGTACAGGATGGGGATGAAGAGTATACAGAACCAAAGCTGAATGTCCGCGCAGACGGCAGCCGCATCAGTGAGGAACAGACGAAAGCAGAATTCCATGACAACTTCAATGTGCTGATCGTAGCGGAGAAGTATCAGACGGGGTTTGATGAACCGTTGCTGCACACTATGATTGTGGACAAAAAGCTCAAAGGCGTGAAAGCAGTACAGACTCTTTCCCGCCTCAATCGCACCTGTCCCGGCAAGACGGACACTTTCGTGTTGGACTTTATAAATAAACAGGAGGATATTTTAGAGGCGTTTCAGCCATTTTACCAGGAGACGTATTTACAACAGGAGGTCAATGTTGACCTGATCTATCAGACGCAGAAGGAACTTCGTGGATTTGCTATTTACAGTGACGATGATATTGCGGCTTTTTCTAAGGTTTATTTCGCAAAAGGTGGTCAGAGCAACAACATGGGGAAAATGACCAGCGTACTTCTTCCTGTTGCCTCCCGCTACAACCAGAAAAATGAAGAGGAAAAGTATCAGTTTCGTCGTCAGCTTCGCAGCCTGATAAAATGGTACAGCTATGTGTCTCAGGTAGTGCGCATGTTTGATAAGGAGCTGCATCAGGAATTTGTGTTTTGCTCGTATCTGCTTAAGCTGCTTCCGCCCACTTCCGGAGAACCGATTGATCTGGAAGGAAAACTCAAACTGGAATTTTACAAACTCCAAAAAACCTTTGACGGAGCAATCGCCCTTCAGCCGGACACGAAAGGTGTCTATGAACCAGCGAAGTTGAAAGGCGCTATGGGGCTGGAACAGGACGAGCCGCTGGATGAAATCATTCAGAAAATTAATGAGAGATACAAGGGGAACTTTACAGACGGAGACCGGGTGCTTCTGACTGCACTTAAGGCAAAGCTGATGGGTGATAAAAAGCTGGCGAATATTGCTAAAACCAGCGATCCACAGATATTTACCGAAAGCATCTTTCCAAAAGCATTCGGAGATGCTGCAATGGAGAGCTACGCGGAAAGCCAGGATACCTATACGACGCTATTTGAGGATCAGGGCAAATATAATGCAATCATGGCAGCTTTGGCAGAAGTCATTTACCGCGAGATGCGGAAACAGCATTAGACAGCTATTGTAAACAACAGGCAGTCTAAGGAAAGGATACAGTAACATATGACTCATGAAGAATACACAGCAGCAGCGAATCATTGGATTGAGAAAGATGCGGTTTCAAAAAAGATGCCTGCGAATCAGCTATGGTCAGCTATTGAAAACTACATTCAGGCTAATAATACCTGCGCTCTCGCAACCGGCAGCGGCAATTTTATCCGTTGTACACCCATCGAATATGTCTGGCATGATAGCGCATTCTGGATGTTTTCAGAGGGAGGACAGAAATTTGTTGGACTGGAGAAGAATAAAACGGTCTGTCTCGCTATTTATGACCGATACAATGGATTTGGCAAATTGAAGGGATTGCAGGTTTCGGGCAAAGCGGAAATCGTGGAGCCGTTTTCTACAGAATATATCCATGCGGCAGAATGGAAGAAAATACCGGTAGATGCATTGAAAAAGCTGCCATTCATCATGAATCTTTTAAAAATCACTCCGACAGAGATCGAATTCCTGAATTCTGATTTTAAAGAGGAGGGTTATGACAGCCGCCAGAATTATGACTGCGTTGAGGAGGAAAATCAGAATGAACGAGATGCTGCAGACAATAATGGAACGCCGTTCCACACGGAAATATAATGACAAACCGGTCACGGAGGAACAGTTGACTGATATTCTGAAGGCCGGGCGCTATGCTCCGACCGGAGGTAACTGCCAGACGGTTCACTTTATTGTGATTATGAATGCGGAAATCAGGGAGAAACTGCGTAGCTTGGTTCAGGAAGCTTTTTTACAGATGGAGCTTTCCGATGATCAATATGCCAGCATTCAGAATTCCATCAGGTTGTCCAGACGAGGGAATTATGCGTTTGATTACTATGCGCCGATCTTGATTGTGGTGGCAAACCGGAAAGGATATCCGAATGCGGTCGCTGACTCTGCCTGCGCATTGCAGAATATGATGCTGGAAGCGGAAAGCCTGGGCGTCGGCTCCTGCTGGATCAATCAGCTGCACTGGCTGGATGAAAATCAATCCATTCGAGAGTTTCTGGAACCGCTGGGAATCACAGCTGAGGAAACAATATGTGGGGCGCTTGCCTTGGGAAATTATGATGAGAAGCAGTCTGTAAAGCCCAGGACTGGGATGAAGGTGGATTATATCAGATAGCTTGTAATTTATAAATGGTGATGCAAATGAAAAATCATGAAAAGTCGGAGAAACATCCGCCGGAAAAAGTAATCTTGATGAATATGTGTATGCTTTGCGATGGGGATCAGATACTTGCCCTGGATAAAACAG
>JAJBVE010000174.1 GCA_020859995.1 Clostridiales bacterium | reverse complement strand
AAAGTATCACAATTACTCATTATACTCTCTCAGGGCATTCCTGTACTTAAATATCCATACACCAAACAAAAGCATCCACAAAAACCTGGCGGCTCCGCCGGCAGCCACTGGAATCCATCCATTTAAAACGCCGGAAAGCACATTGATAATTGCGGTAAAAGCAAATACTATATGTACCAAAGCAACATATGCAGAGGCTTTTCCATAATTTTCTCCGAGTCTGGCGTTTCTGCTCAAGGCAGATATCGTTGTCAGGAAGCAAAAATAATACATCACGATCAACATTGCCGCAATTATCACAGCCGCCAGTACGGCCACCTTGATCGGAAGGCTGTCACTGATTCCCGTATTTCCGGAGGCGATTGTCACGGTCGCTGAAAGAATCAGCACGGCAAGAATCAGAACACACGCGGCTATCATATTCAAAACCACGGCAATTCTTATAAATAGAAAGCCGGCGCCGGACATCCGTTCCTTCGATGCGCGCGCGGTAATACACAATAACCAGATACCCAGGAAAAACAGCAAATCCGGCACCCGCAGCGCCAAGTCAATCGCAACCGCTCCATTATCCAGCTGTGCCAGCGCTGACTGGAGCATACTGACATAATTCGCCAACTGATCAGGCAGAGGCAGACTGCCGAAAAGTCTTCCAAACAGTGAGTAATCCAGTTCACCCATAAAAATCGCGGCAATCGCGCCAGCGAAATATATGGTATGAAAAATCGCGACAAACAACAGCAGCGGCGATGTGAGCAGAGCTCTGGAGGTCTCCATAATCTTTCTGACGGCGAATGCTCCCTTCTCCTGCTGCCTGTCCTCCTGCGGGACCTGAGCGTACGGCTGCGTATTGCCTTGCTGCCTTGTTCCCTGTCTCTGTGAAAGCGTGTTCGCGCTCTGACCTGTCCCCCGATCTCCCGGCTGAGAGTCCCGTCTTTGCGCCGGTCTGCCCTGCGCGGACATTTCTCTGTCCATCCGGCTTTCCTGAAACTGACGGGTACCCTCCCTGCTCCCCTCAGGAGTCTCCGGCCTGGCGGCCCGCCGGTCCGCTGTCCTTATTGGCCGCGTATCCGTTCCCTTTTCGTATTCGGTATTTCTTCTGGCAGCCGCGCTGCCTGCCTGTACATCCCTGCGAATCACGCCCTGCGTGCCCTTGTACTCTGTCATCGAATCCTGACCGTATATCTGAGGACCGCTCCGCCTGCGGGGTCTTGACGTCTGCCTCGCACTGGCAGCCTGGTCGTTTTTCTCCGTCGTGGACTGTTTTGGCTCCTGCGTCCGCTGCTGCGCAGGTTTCACGTTTTCTCTCGCTGACGGTTCGCTCACCGTTTCCGTTTGGGGCTGCTCCGGCGCATTCTGCCGTGAGGACTTCGTATTTTCTTCTTTCGCCGGCCGCTCACGCTCCGTTCCCAATTGGGGCTGTTCCGGCGTATTCTGCCGCGAGGACTTTTCACTCTCTTCCGTGGAAGGAACTCTCTCCGTCTCCGGCTGCGGCAGTGTCTGCTCCTCCTGAACCGTCTCTGTCACCGGCGCGGATTCCGTACCGTCGCCTTCTCTGGAGACTTCGTCTCCCGTCCGAGCCTTCTCTGACGAAGCTGAATCTGACTCTGCCGGATCCGACAACACGGTTACCTCCGGCTCATCCGGCAGATCTTCCTTTGTCACAGCGATGTCATCTCTGTCCTGCTGATCAGACAATTCGCCCTCCTGTACTCTCGACCACACCTGCTCCAGCTGTCTTTCCATCTCGTCCATAGAGGCGCTCTTCTCAGACGAGTCCGACAGATCTATAAAAGGATTTCCGCATACTCTGCAGACGGTACTGTCATCATCGCCTATACTGCCACACACTATACAGCGTTTCATTCTTGTTATTCCTCCTGTTCCGGCTGTTTCTGGAACAGCCCGACAACAGCAATCGAACAGGGGCATAATAGCCGCAAATTAAAATTTCCCTGCCCGGCTCTGCACATATAAGGCTATTATACCTTATTATCAGAGACAGGGCAAGGAAAAAAATGCCTCTTTCTGGTTTCGATCCGTTCTTTTTTGTGCTTCCGGCTGGCCGCGGGTCATCCGTTATTCGTGATTCTCAGCCAGATACTTCTCCAGGCTGACCATTTTCACACAAAGCACGAAAATCTCAGTCGCCAGCTTAAGCTCTTCCAGCGCCGGGAAAGAAGGCGCAATACGAATATTGCTGTCCTTCGGATCCTTCCCATAAGGATAGGTTGCTCCGGCTCCCGTCATAACCACGCCCGCTTCCTTCGCTTTCGCGACAATTTTTTTCGCGCAGCCGTTCAAAGAATCAAAAGAGATAAAATAGCCGCCCTTCGGTTTCGTCCAGGTACCTATCTCCAAGCCGGAAAGTCCGGCGTCCAGAGCCGCCTCCACTGCTTCAAACTTCGGGCGAAGAATGGCCGCGTGTTTTCTCATATGCTCATGAATTCCGTCCATATCCTTAAAAAAGCGTACATGACGAAGCTGATTCAGCTTGTCATGGCCGATGGTCTGATAAAATAAAGCACGGCGGGCATCCTGAAGGTTTGCCTCGGATGCTGCGAACGCCGCAATGCCGGAACCCGGGAAAGAAACCTTCGATGTCGAAATAAATTTATAAACCAGGTCTTCATTGCCGGCCTTTCGAGCCTCCGTCAGCAGCTCCAGAATCACATCCTGGTCATCGTCATACAGATGGTGAATCGAATACGCATTGTCCCAGAAAATACGGAAATCCTTTGCCGCAGGCTTCAGATTCGCAAAGCGCAGAACCGTCTCATCCGAGTAAGAAACGCCGGTCGGATTCGAGTATTTCGGCACACACCAGATGCCTTTAATCAGAGGATCATTCGCGACCAGCTGCTCTACCAGATCCATATCCGGTCCTGTGGGAAGCAGCGGTACATTAATCATCTCAATCCCGAAAAATTCTGTGATCCCAAAATGACGGTCATAGCCAGGCACAGGACAGAGAAACTTTACCTTCTCCAGCTGTCCCCACGGCGTATGTCCGCAGACTCCCATGGACATCGCGCGGGCCACCGTGTCAAACATCACGTTCAGGCTGGAATTTCCGTAAATCAGGATATCTTTTTCCGGCACTTCTGACAGATCCGCCAGCAGATGTCTTGCCTCCGGGATCCCGTCCATGACGCCGTAATTCCGGCAATCGACACCGGAGCTGCATTTCAGATCCGCCGTACTGCTCAATACATCCATCATACCGTTGGAGAGATCCAGCTGCTCTTTCGAGGGCTTTCCTCTCGACATGTCCAGCTTCAGGTCTTTGGCCTTCATCTCCTGATATCTGACCTCCACAGCCGCGTGTTCCGCCAGAAGTTCTTCGCGAGTCATCATTTTATAGGGTTTCATCTTGCGTCTCCTCCAGTATTTATTACGATTTCCGAAATTTGTTTCCCTTCATTCTAGCCCCGTCCTCTTTATCCGTCAAGCCCTTCTTGCCCCCATCCAGCCGAAAAAATTACGGATTTTTGTTGATTCCCCAATCTGCCGCAGCGGTTCTCAAGGAGCATTTCCATATATTTCCCAACCTGAGGCTCCCTGGCTGCATTTCCCTTTATAATCTGCGGTAATCATGCAGAGTGCCGCAATCAGGTGGTTTTTTCTCCGGCATTTTCCTCTATAATCTGCGGTAATCATTCTTCAGCGAAATTTTTATTCATTCTCCAATCTGTGCGGCTGCTCCAGTGCCTTATGGGTATAACGTGAAATATTGATCGCGTCTTCAATCTCCAGATCCCGCTCTCCGGCCAGAGATTCCAGGTGGTGCCGGAATTCATGCAGCAATACTTTCCGCAGCTTCGCCCGGAGGGCATCCTCGCTCCATGTCCCGCAGCAGCGCATAAAAGAGCCGTAATACACAACGATAAATCGTCCCAGAAAACGATCCCTGTGGTATTCGCCCAGCACGAAAAGATCTCCGTGCTGATCAGCAGGATGCAGAAGCGCCCTGGACTTTACCATGATCCCGCCGTTCAGTTCCCGATAGAAGTCCGCGGGAAAAGTGTCCGCGATCTCGTACGCCGCCGTCTCAAACTCATCAAATGTCATGTAACAGCACCTGCTTTCGCGCCAGACATCAGCGCGCAGGTCTGGCTGTGTTCACATTTTCCATACTCGCAGTCCATGGATATCAATATCCGGCGGCCCTCCCCAGTGCATTCAAATTCACAGAAAACCATGCGTGTCTGATTCTGTTTTTTACAAAAGCCGCTGACAAGTTCTTCTGTTTCCATTATGAAACGCTTCCTTTCCGGCTCAAACCATCTTTCGGTTATCACTGCTCACCGCTATTCTCTGAGGAATCCTTTTTCTCGCCAGTCCTTCTGGTCAATGACTGCTTCAATGCCGCAAATGCCTCCCGGTTCATAACGGAAACCGCCTTTGGGTTACGCCTGAGCAGGCCGCGGATCGACTTTCCGTGCATCTTTTGCAGCAGGTCGCTTTCCACCGTCATCCGACTCACTTTCTCCTGCAAAGCAGCTACCTTATCCGTCAGCTCCCGATTCCGCTGAGCAAGCGATTCTTCCATCTCCTGCCGGAGCTGTGTAATCGTTGTCTCCAGTTCTCGTTTCCGTTCACTAAGAGAAAGTCCCAGACCCTGTTTCCACTCATCGCGCGAGCCAAATGTGCTCTCCAAGCTCTGTTTCTGCTCATCAAGCGCGGCTTCGAGCTCGCGCTTTCGCTCGGCAATTGCCGCTTCCAGTTCCCGCCTGCGCCGGGCAAGAGCAGCTTCCATCTCGCGCCTTTGTGCTTCGAGCTTCTCCATCTCCTCGTTGACGCGCTCCCACTGGACCAGGATATCCCGCAGGTGGATTGCTGTACGGAAGGATGTCACAAAATCCACAGTCAAAAATGGTGTCACCACAAAAACGATGACCGTGACCACCTGTTCATCGACCGCCAGCACCAGGTTTTCCAGAAAAACCTGCAGGACATCCACCACCAGCAATGTCATCACGCCCCAGCAAAGCACGGACATCAGGCAGATGTGTCCGTTGACGTTCAGAAATTTCCCCGTATAATCCCAGTACCGGACATGGAACAGCTTTTCCATCGCTGCGCCAGTCACATATTCCAGCAGCGTGGCAGCCGTCATCCCGGCAAGGCACATCAGCGGAACACTGTCCCGGAAAGGAATGGTCACAATCAGCACGCAGAGCGCGCCAGATCCATAGATGGGCAAAAAGGGGCCCCTGAGAAAGCCCCGATTTACCAGATGATGTTCCATGATTGAGACATAGGTACTTTCAAACACCCATCCCAGGAAACAGTAAATATAGAAAAACAGCACCCACTGTGAAAATGTGTAAGTGTTCATATTGTGTTATCTCTTCGCCCCGATCAGTGTACTTTTCAGTTCCTGCTCCATGCGGTCGAGCTCTGCCTCTGCCGCGCGGCGTTTCTGCTTGCCCTCTTCCTGGATCTTCACGACCTCGTCCAATGCGGAAATCAGAGCCGCGTTAGTCGTCTTGAGCGTCTCAATGTCCACAATCCCGCGCTCAGCCGCCCGGGCGCTCTCCACTGTCGCAACCTTGAGCTTCTCCGCGTTTTTCTTCAGAAGCTCGTTTGTCATGTCCGTGACTTCCTTCTGCGCTCTCGCGGCCTGCGACGCATGCTCTACGCCGAGTGCAATCACCATCTGGCTCTTCCACAGCGGAATGGTATTGACTACCGTCGTCTGAATTTTCTCAATCATCATGGTATCACTTGCCTGCACCAGACGGATCTGCGGCGCGGTCTGGATCGCGATCATCCGCGTCAGCTCCAGGTCATGCAGTTTTTTCTCAAAGCGATCGCACAGCTCCTGCATATCCTTCGCTGCCTGCGCGTCCTCCGGAAGATTCGTCCGCTGTGCCTTTGCAACGGCCTCTGCCAGCTCAGTTTCGCGCACCTGCGCCAGCCGCTTTTTACCCGCCAGAATGTACATAGACAGCTCTTTAAAATAGGAAAGATTCAGCATGTACATCTTGTCCAGAATCGCCACATCCTTCATCAGCTGCACCTGATGGTCTTCCAGCATGGTGCAGATTTTCTCGACATTGACTTCTGCCTTATCGTATTTCGCTTTCATTGCGGTAATCTTATCCCCGCTTTTTCTGAGACGGCCAAACAGCCCTCGTTCCGGCTCGTCCGCATCAAAGCTTTTGAGCTCCGTCACCAGGCTGGTAATCATATCGCCGACCTCACCCAGATCCTTTGTGCGTACATTCTTCAGTGCTGTCTCAGAAAACTCAGCCATTTTCCTCTGCGTCCCGGCGCCATACTGCAGTATGCCGTTCGAATCATGCAGATCGATCTGCTGACTAAACTCGTCCACCATCTTCCGCTCTTCCGGCGTCAGCGAGTCTTCCGACAGCTGTGGATCCGCTGCTGCTGCTGCCGGCTCCGCCGTCTGCTGCACAACGGGCTGTGTCTCCTCTGCGCTCTCCTGAACGGCCGGCGTGCCAAATGTCAGTACCGGTGTCGGAACTTCCGCAAAATCCTTAAACTCATCCATTTTATTCTCCTCCTGTATCTGCGTTTTATTCTTTTTGAATTACAAATAACTGACCTGTCAAAAAAATCACTTCGTATACACTTATTTTCCCTGATGGTAAATGGCCGGTGTAAATGCGCTTCACACAAGCTTTTTCTACACACAAATAACCGGCATTTCACTCACGCTCACAAATCCATATATGCCAGAAACACATTACCCGCAGCTTACTCTTCTTTCTTGCCTGACTTTCCCGGAAATCCGTCCCCCGTCAGCCCCTCCTGCGCCAGCATGCTGTTCAGTACAGAGATATCTGACGAAATATCCCAGGCCTGTTCCTCATAAAGACCATCCAGCAGATTTTCAAATGCCGTATTAATCGTATCCAGCGCATCTTCAATTTCTGTCCGCGTTGTTTCAATATTCTGTCCGCGGATCGGCTGATCATCCAGATCACAGTACGCGTCCAGAAGCTTTCGGGTCGTCGGCAGATAATAGCTCATCATCTTGCGAAGGTCAGACACCGCATCCGGATTTTTCTCCGCCTCACGAAAAATCCTCGTCACAACCAGCTCCAGCCGATCCAGCTTCTCCGTCATTTCTTTCCCCGGAATCCGGTCGTTGCATTCATGGATGTGACGTATATACCTCTGCCCTTCCTCAATCAGTGCCTGGTGTTCAGGGGAAAGCTGCCCGGTGCTTCCATCCGACTGAGACTGCCCGGATGTCCCGGCTTTCTTGTCGTTCTGAGACTGAGCATTCTGGGTACCTCCATCCGCGCTCCGCGCAGCAAAGTCTCTCCGATCATTCTCCGCCTCCCGCGCTTCCTGCGCGCCCTGGCGCTTTTCATACGCTTCTTCTGTCTGGACATACTGCTGATAAGTCGTCTGATCCGTAATCAGCAGCGTCTCCTTTCGATCCAGATATCCTACCGGAAAATACCCCCGGCGGATCATATCTTTTAAATCCTTCCGCACGAATTTACTGGTACCGCCGATGCCGGAAGCCAACTCCTCAATCATGCAGTAGGTCCTCGTGCCAATTACCTCCTGATAGCGCCGAAACCGCCGCGCAAGTCCGAGCCTCTTCTGTCCGTTCGCGCCAAGCAAAAGACTCCCCGCGCAAAACACGCCGGTCATTACTCCGCTCGCCGCAAATATCATGAAATCGCCAATCGCTGCTGCCGCTGCAGCTTCCATGGCAAGCACGGCTCCAAAAAACGCGCCCATGCCAAAGCCAGCGTATTTCATCAGTTTGCTTCCCATCTCACTCGGCAGCTTTCTTCTTGAGACCGGCGGCTGAAAATTCCGGGCTGCCTCTCTATCATTTTTCCAGGAACCGGTATCTCTCGTCTGACGAGCAGTTTCAGCCCGGCCCGCCGTCCGTGAGCCAGAGTCCGCCGCCCGGCTCCCTGTCTGCTCATAAGCCCTGCGCACACGATCCGCCGATCCCCGATAGGTCTGGTCATTTCCCGCGTCCGAACCGTACTGTCCATAGCTGGCATATGTCCCGCTCTGGGCGCCGTCGCCCGCTCCATAGCCTTCCCCGTAACTCTGTCCGTCCCCGGAGCCGTTCTGTCCACCCAGATTTTCCCGAATGGCATCCTGCAGGCCGTCCATCGTATCACTCACTACGTCTCTGATCGTATTGCCAAGCTGTGAAAAGTCTCCTGTATCCACAGCGTCCTGCACCAGCCGTTTTATCCTGTCACCGGCATCATACCAGTCGTTTTTCGTCATATTACACTCCCCATTATGGTATCATATCACGCCTTTGGGTCTAATCCTCAACTAATTTATTAGTATACTATCTGCAAAGAAAAAAGTCATCCTTTTTTTAGACGATACAGCGCTAAAGAATAAAAAGCTGAAGTCTATACAAATTCTTGATTTTTTCCAA
>JAJBVE010000014.1 GCA_020859995.1 Clostridiales bacterium | reverse complement strand
TGGAAAAAATCAAGAATTTGTATAGACTTCAGCTTTTTATTCTTTAGCGCTGTTCCCGAAATTACTGTTTTTTCATGCCCGGCCGTGTGCATCAAACACAAACCGGGATCCCTTGTGGAGTCCCGGTCTGTTCATAATCATAAATATAGATATCTGCAGCCGCAATATAAAAGCAGCCGTCAATCTTATTTAATGGTAACCTTTGCGCCTTCTGCCTCAAGCTTAGTCTTAAGCTCCTCAGCCTCAGCCTTGGAAACGCCTTCCTTGATCACCTTCGGAGCGCTGTCTACAACATCCTTCGCTTCTTTCAGACCAAGGCCAGTAGCTTCACGTACTACCTTGATAACCTTTACCTTGGACGGTCCGATCTCGGTCAGTTCTACGTCAAACTCAGTCTTCTCTTCTACTTCTTCAGCCGGGCCGCCGGCAGCCGCTACTACTACACCTGCAGCAGCAGATACGCCAAACTCTTCCTCACAAGCTTTTACCAGCTCATTCAGTTCAAGAACAGATAATTCTTTAATCGCTTCGATAAACTCAGCAGTTGTCAACTTTGCCATTTCTTTTTCCTCCTGATTATTTTGATTTTCAAATGAGTAATTTCCTCGTCCTTTTTATAAAACCCTGACAGAGTTTTGTAAAAAATGCAAACCTGCTTTCTTTATATTTAGAATATCACCGGAATTCTAAATTTCATTACTCCGCTTTCGATTCTGCTATCTGATTCAGCACGCGAGCCAGATTGGAAACAGGCGACTGGATACTTCCGAGAAGTTTGCCAAGGAGCTCTTCTCTGGACGGAACTGTCGCCAGAGCGGCAACACTTTTTTCGTCATAATAGCTGCCTTCGACAATGCCGGCAAGCATTTTGACTGTAGGAGCTGTCTTTGCGTAGCCAGCAATAATACGTGCCGGAGCCGTCGCGTCTGTCTTTGAAATAGCAAGCGCATTCGGGCCTTCCAGATGCTGGGAAAGAGGCTCGCAGGCCGTACCCTTGAACGCAAAGTTCATCATCGTATTCTTGTAAACCTTATAAGTGATTCCAGCCTCACGCATTTCCTTGCGGAGCTTCGTGTCAGCGTCGACCGTAATGCCACTGTAATGTACAAGAACGACTGCTTCCGCGCCTTCAATATTCGCGGCAATCTCTTCTACAATCGGTTTCTTTAATTCAACCTTTGCCATGATCCGTACCTCCTTATAGATTTTTGGAACTCCGGGCCACCCCTCAGGGTATAGCCGCCGTGTTCCCTGTACCGCCATGACTGCGACATAAGTTTTCTCGGATGTATCGCGCACCGCGCAACCACCAGATCGTTTCATATAGGGGAAGGTGCCTTTCCTATATAACAAAAAAACTCTTCTGCCGCATTCGGACAAAAGAGCATCAAAATTCTTTCCAGAATTATACTCCTCGGCAGGCCGTTCTTCTGAACAATTATGCTGTGCGGCACCTGCTGTCTTCGGCAGTCATCTTTGGTACTATACTACATCGCAACCTACTTGTCAATCAAAAATTTCTAAAACATGAAAAAACGCGGTATGAATCGTACAAAATTCAGAATCATACCGCGTCAGATGGTCATACATCTACAGGGGTCATCCAAGCTTCGCCGTGTTCAGCTTGATGCCAGGGCCCATCGTCGAGGTGATGGTAACGCTGCGCATCAGCTGTCCTTTCAGTGCTGACGGTCTTGCTTTGACGATGGCCTCAATAAGCGTCTGGAAGTTGTCCGTTAACTGCTCTTCGGTGAAAGAAGCTTTTCCAATTGGCACATGGATAATGTTGGTTTTATCAAGTCTGTACTCGATCTTACCAGCTTTTATGTCATGGACTGCTTTTGTCACATCCATTGTAACCGTGCCGGCCTTCGGGTTCGGCATCAGGCCCTTCGGTCCAAGAATACGGCCGAGGCGTCCTACAACGCCCATCATATCCGGTGTGGCTACAACAACATCGAAATCAAGCCAGCCTTCCTTCTGGATCTTCGGAACGAGTTCCTCTGCTCCTACGAATTCCGCTCCAGCGGCAAGTGCTTCGTCTGCCTTCGCGTTCTTTGCGAAAACAAGTACCCGTACCTGCTTGCCGGTACCGTGCGGAAGAACTACCGCACCACGGATCTGCTGATCCGCATGGCGTCCATCGCAGCCGGTTCGAATATGAACTTCGATGGTCTCGTCGAATTTCGCGACGGATGTCTTCTTAACCAGGGCAATCGCTTCGTTCACATCATACAGAGCGGAACGATCAACGCCCTTTGCAGTCTCTTTATATCTTTTTCCTCTTTTCATATTAAATTACCTCCAGCTCTTCCTTTACTCTTCCACCGTGATGCCCATGCTTCGCGCTGTACCCGCGATCATGCTCATAGCCGCCTCAATGCTGCCCGCGTTCAGATCCGGCATCTTCATTTCCGCGATCTCACGAACCTTATCCTTCGAAATCGTTGCGACTTTCGTCTTGTTCGGAGTGCCGGAACCAGATTTGATGTTGCACGCTTTCTTGAGAAGAACTGCTGCCGGCGGAGTCTTTGTGATGAAGCTGAAGCTTCTGTCCGCGTAAACAGTAATGACAACCGGGATGATCAGATCACCTTTGTCTGCTGTTCTGGCGTTGAACTCCTTCGTAAACTGGACAATGTTTACACCATGCTGTCCAAGTGCCGGACCTACAGGAGGAGCCGGTGTAGCCTTGCCTGCAGGAATCTGTAATTTAATATAACCAGTAACTTTCTTTGCCATTTCAGAAACCTCCTATGTGGTAATGTCGGGAGTTGTCTTGTCTGAATCCTGTATATTCGGACCAGATATCAGGATGCCCCGCACTGGCAAAATGACCGGGTATCCATTTTCCCTCCCACTGCCGCGGCCGCAGCCGCGTGTCTGCTGTTACATTTTGCGGACTTCCGCAAAACTGATCTCGACCGGCGTCTCCCGGCCAAATAGCTCTACATTGATTGTAACACTCTGCTTCGCCTGGTTCATCGACTGAATCACTCCAACCGTATCCTTCCAGACTCCGCCAATGACAGTAACAGTATCGCCTTCCTCGAAATCCACCGTATAGCCATTTGACTGGATTCCAAGATTGTACATTTCGGCTTCTGTCAGCGGAACCGGCTTGGATCCCGGGCCTACAAAACCTGTCACGCCCCTTGTGTTCCTCACGACATACCAGGTATCATCGTTCATCACCATATTGAGAAGCACATACCCTGGAAACATCTTCTTCTGCACAGTCTTTTTGACGCCGTTTTTCATCTCTACGACATCCTGAAGCGGCACGCGAACCTCCAGAATCTGTTCTTCCAGATGACGATTTTCAATGGTTTTTTCAATGTTAGCCTTTACCTTGTTTTCATACCCGGAATAGGTATGAACTACATACCAGCTCGCTTCTGTCATACAATCACCCTTCGCTCTGCTTTCACTCAGAAACTAATGTTAACCAGAAAGTCTACGCCATACTGGAACACAAAATCCAGCATCGCAATAATCATTCCAAGCACGATCGAGACGACAATTACGGCGCCGGTCTGTTTCGCCAGTGTAGACCGATCCGGCCAGATAATCTTTTTAAACTCAGATTTCAGACCACTCCACCAGGTCTTCACCTTTGAATTCTTCTCGACTTTGGTAGTTTCTTCCTTTGCCATGTCTTCACTTCCTTTGCTCGTCCCTGCTGGTTATTTTGTTTCTTTGTGCAGCGTGTGTGACCTGCAGAAACGACAATACTTCTTCGTCTCCATGCGGTCTGGATGGGTCTTCTTGTCCTTTGTCATGTTGTAGTTACGCTGTTTGCACTCCGTACATGCCAATGTGATACGTACACGCACAACTTCCACCTCGCTTCCCTGCAAATACATTTAGGCATAAAAAAAAGCCTTCTTCCATACGTTCGTCAAGTATATCACAGTCTTATGGGGGAAGTCAAGCTTTTTTAGGGTATTTTCTGTCACTTTTTTACCGGACTTTCTTACTAGAACTTTTTTACAAGATTCTGTTCCAGGAAATGAAGGGTAAAGGACGGCTTTTGCCCTGGCCGCGTTTCCATCAGGATATAACTGGGTTTTCGGCCTTCCTGCCGGGGAAAGGAAAGGCTCCCGGGATTCAGTATGGTAAGCTCCGGGTCACTTTCATCAATGAACGGCCGATGCGTATGACCGAACATTGCCACATCACAGCTGTTTGTCCTCGCCTCTTCTGCCAGATCCCGCACTCCGACCGAGACATAATAATAATGTCCGTGAGTCATAAAAATCCGGCAGCCGTCCAGTTCTTCAATCCGAGCCAGCGGAAGTCTGGTAAAATAATCACAGTTTCCCGCAACCATATAGACCGGACAGTTCACAATGCTGTCCAGGTACTCCTGGGTGCTCTCAGAATCTCCCAGATGAATCATACAGTCCGGCTGTCCAGTCTTTCCAAGAACCGCCCTCAGATTGGAATCATAGCCATGTGTATCGCTGACGATCAGTATCCTCATAACCCTTCTCCTCGTAATATGTCGCGCATGCTCCTCAATGCTTTCCCACGGTGGCTCAGTTCATTCTTTTTCTCAGGAGAAAGCTCCGCGGAATAGCAGCCGCACTCAGGCAGATAGAAAATCGGATCATATCCAAACCCGTTCTCTCCGCGGCTCTCATATCCGATCATCCCTTCCATCGTCTCACGGCAGGTCAGGATCCTTCCGTCAGGCATCGCGCAGGCAATCGCGCAGACAAACCGGGCCGTACGCTTTTCATCAGGCACATGCAGCAGCTTTTCGAGAATCGCGGCATTTTTTATTTCATAGGACGTATCTGTTCCCATAAACCTGGCGGAATATACTCCCGGAGCTCCATCCAGAAAATCAATCTCCAGACCGGAGTCATCCGCCAGAACGATCTCTCCGGTCATTTCCATCACAGTCTTCGCCTTGATAATAGCGTTTTCCTCAAAGGTCGTACCATCCTCCACAATATCCGCATGGATGCCCGCCTCTTTCAGAGAAATCACTTCAATGTCCGAGGTTCCAAGTATCATCCGTATTTCTCTCATTTTTCCTTCGTTGCCAGTGGCAAACAGCAGTCTTTTTTTCATAAAACCTCCCTGTATCATTTTTCACGCGCGAAACGTGTTTGCACAGCCTGACTGCAAATATCAGACTCATACTGACACAGCAGCATTTTCTGTCTGTGAATGTATTAAACAATTGCCATTTTTCTACTGTCTGTCACACGTATATACCTTCAGACAGACATTTGTCTCAAATTTTTCCTGCGTATTTTCCCATACGGTCCCATACTGACTCAGATAGCTTTCCTTACCCTCTATCGTCACGTTCTGCGTATATTCATCAGCCCGATACTCGACAGCTACCGGATTCGTCGTGTCCGGCGCGTTTATTTTCACCACAACAGCGAACCGTTCTCCGGCGTACAGCGCACGCGTCTCATCCAAATCCACAGTATAGTAGCCCTCATCCGTAAATTCCGCGCTTTGCAGATATTCCATATTCTGAAACGAATCTGTTCCTTCAAAATCATGTACCAGATAAATATCGCAGGAGCTGTTCTCACTGGTCACGTAAAAGCCGACGGCAGCAATCTCCTCATCCCCCGAGGCAGAATATACATTCGCAAAGTAGCACTCACTGGAATCATATCCCTGCTGCCCCTGCCAACCGCATTCGTCATACTGATAAAGATGGTCATAATTGTCCGTATCTTCTATCCTGGTATAAACAACCGCCACACCGGCAATATTAGGGTCTGAATAAGAAACGTAAAAAATGCCTTCCTCACCAAAATCTTCTCCCCAGGTATTCAGACAAATAAGCGCTCCGTCCTGATCTGGCCGCGATTCAAAATTCTCCGCCGGCCATGAATCATCCCATCCAAGTATCAGCACATCATGATTCTGCGTCGTCTCTTCCGGATAATAATAGGAGGACGTCTGGATGTTATAATACCCGGCTCCTTCCGCGGTGGTCGTCCGGTCCATATAGAGCGATGTCTGTACAGAACCATAAGTATACACAATTTCCTTTATTTTTTCAATAGAAGAATCCCAGAAAACCCGAATCTCCTGCACATGAACCGCAGGATTTAAGCCATCCGGTGAATATCCGTCTCCATATGGGTCTTCTTCTTCGGTCACAGGCCCCTGCCAGCCGCACAGATACGCCATCAGCATCAGATAATCCCCGCCGTCATTGACATCCACCGTAAAAGAATTCATGTAAGTCAAATGGTCAGCCGAAAAAACAACCTGCCGTGCGGGGAGCAATGCCGCCTCCAGCGCGGATGTGGCGGTCAGAGCCCAGCATGTCCCATAAGAGCCCTGATTTTTGACGGTTGGCTTTTTCCCATAATCTCCCGCATACCAGCTGGTCGGAAGATCCGTTGTATTTGAGAGAATCTCTGTCTCAGTCTGGAGCGTTGTCTCTGCCGCCCTGATAACCAGCACAGGCTCTGCCGGCAAAAGAAACAGAATCAGGCACAACAATCTGAAAACAGCGGAGCTTCTTTTTCTTCTCATTTTTACATCACCAAATTTCTTTTAGGCGGCTTTGGTCCCGGAAACTGATAAAAATAGGTTTTTATCATGCCATTATATATCTTTCTGTTTTTTGCCGCGCGCTTCCCGATATAGTTCTCAGCATCTTCGTAGGCAGTAATTACATACCCTGACCAGGAATCCAGGCGGCGAAACGCTTCCCCAATCTGGGTATACAGTTCCGGAAGAGCGTCTTTATCCTCCAGCCGTTCCCCATAAGGAGGATTGGTAATCACGAAGCCATATTTTTTGGAATGGCTCAGCTCACTCACAGGGCGCTGCTGAAAATGTATCAGATGATCCACCTGCGCTCTTTTTGCGTTCTCTCTGGCAGCTTTCAGAACCTCCCCGTCTATATCATACCCCTGAATTTCAGTTTTTACAGAAAGGTCAATTAAATCCCCAGCTTCTTCCGCCGCGTTGTACCATTTTCGTTTTTCTACAAGATTCTGCCAGGACTCCGCGAGGAAGGAGCGCTCCATACCGGGAGCGATATTTGCGGCCATCATAGCCGCCTCAATCGGAAACGTACCGCTGCCGCAAAACGGATCTACCAGAATCCTGTCCGCCTTCCACGGGGTCAGCATAATGAGCGCGGCCGCAAGCGTCTCCGAAATCGGTGCCTTCGCGGTAAGTTTCCGGTATCCCCGTTTATGAAGCGATTCGCCGGTGGTGTCCAAAGCAAGCACAGCCTCATCCTTCATGAAAAATACCCGAATCGGGTAGGCCGCGCCATCTTCAGCGAACCAGCCAACACCATACACACTCTTCAGCCGCTCTACAACCGCTTTTTTTACAATTGACTGAATATCTGACGGACTGAACAGCTTACTTTTTACCGTCGTAGCCTTCGTTACCCAGAACTTCGCGTTCACAGGAAGATACTGCTCCCAGGGCATTTTCCGAACTCCTTCAAAAAGTTCATCTCAGGTCGTGGCATGCACAGTCCCGATTTTGAGCAGTACCCGCTCTGCGGTGCGCAGGAACATATTTGCCACAGCAATCGCTTCCGCGTCGCCCAGAAAAGTAACCCGCCCATCTTCTACATGGCTGATCTCGTAGCCCAGATCCTGAATTTCCCGCTTTAATACCGCCTCCAGTCCAAAATGGCACGGAGCCATCAGTTCCATCAGATTATTCATAAAAAACCGTCCTGTCTTAAGTTATAATCTACAATTAAATTATATTAATGCCCGGCGTCCGCTCTGTCAATAGAATAATAATTCCAGACTACGTCTATATGGTCATCAGATTGCTACCCCGATAGGCACGGAGCCCTCCAATCACGCTTTTCGTCCGCCATCCTTTTTCTTCAAGTTCGCGCGCAACCGTCAGACTTTTTGCTCCCCGGTCGCAATAAAAAATCAGAGTTTCTCCGGCATGGCCGCCCAGGCAGGCGCCCATCTCTCCATCCGGCGCGTTTATCGCACCACGAATATGATGCTGCAGGAACTCCTCGCGCGGTCTCAGATCAATCAGAAGATAGCCGCGCCTGCCGACATACCAATCCAGCTCCTTTGCAGAGATTGTTTCCATAACAAGACACCTCGCCTTTGTTACTTACATGTTTTTATTACAGTATATGATCCTGCCTGAAAAACGCCCTCCGCTGCAGGGAAGTTTTCTGACCGGCCGTGTGCAATCGAGAAGGCAGCGACTTGTCGACTCCTTCTCGCCCGCGCCGGCCAGGTGCGGCTTCAGCCGCAAAGCTCCTTGCCCGGCCGTGTGCATCAAACAGTGAAACACCCGGTAGGGGAGCTACCGGGTGTTTCGAGGGGAGTATAAATAATTAATAAGGGGTTTGTAAAAAAAATTGTTTGAAGGGTAAATTCTTTTTACGAGAGAGATTATAATATAGTTTCCAAAAAAATGCAATACTATTTTTAAAAAGTTTTCATAAGCTGAAGTGAAAAAGTAAATTCCACTCTGAAGGGGGGACAAGTTGAATTTAGT
>JAJBVE010000090.1 GCA_020859995.1 Clostridiales bacterium | reverse complement strand
CCTTGGTTATACGTACAACTATTTTGTGGAGGAGAGCTACAGCGACGCTTACAGCGGAATTTATGTGAATTATACCTGTACATCGACCGAGGAGAAGGATGCAAATGGCTATCTGGTTTACCATTTCGTCAACCGCGCGCAGGATGAGGAACCGGAAAAACCGTCCAAGACGATCACCAGCGGAACGGTGACGGTGGACGTGAATGGGACAGGCACGACCATGGTGAAGATAGGGGAGACCATTACCTATACGATCTCCTACACAAACAACACGAATACCGAGCAGACGGTCACCATAACTGACACCCTGCCGACGGGCCTGACGTATGAAAGCTCACAGGTAAATTCCGTGGACGCGGCGCCTGTTCAGAACGGCCAGACACTTACCTGGACCATTGAAAAGGTGCAGCCGTTTACAAGCGGCAGCGTGACGGTAACGGTGACCGTAACGGACGCTGCTCTGACAGCCAGCGGGACGGTTTCCAATACAGCGGTGGTAAAGATTGGCAATGCAAGTGAGGCAAAGGCAACCAGCGAAGTGCCTGTATACAATCCGGCCCTTTCTGTGACTAAAACAGCCAGCGCGCCGACGAGCTCGGAGGGCTATGCGCTCGGCGAGACGATCACGTATACCATCACAGTCACCAACACGGGAAACGTAGACCTCATAAACGTTGCTGTGGAAGATGCCCTCGTGAATAAGACTGGGACTTATAAGCTCACCTATGCTGGGACCCTTGCGCCGAAGGCTTCTACAACGTTTACGGTGACATACACCGTTACGGCAGATGACGTTGCCGCGGGCTTTGTTAAAAACTCGGTGACCGCGACTGCTGTGGATTCTAATAATGAGGAAGTGACAGGCACAGCGGAAGTAACGGTAAATACACGGGAATACGGTGCCTCCAACGGCTTTTCTATCACAAAGACGATCTCTGACGCCGGCGGAAGCGTGACGGACGAGATGAACGCGGATACGTTTTCCTTTACGGTATATGGGCCGGATGATCTTTATACCTCGCTGAATAAAGGAAACACTTCCGGTACGGCAACGGTTGAGTATAAGGTTTATTCCGGAAGTGGAAACACTCTGACTTTGGAAGCGGACGGTACTGCGGAAGTGAACAGCGGCACCAATTCCTTCACCATTTCCGGAATCAAGAATGGCCAGACCGTGATTGTGACGACGGCTTTGCCGACCGGAAGCTATACAGTGGAAGAGTCTCCGGACAACAGCAGCGCGGTGAATACCTATACCTATACTTATGAAGTGACGGAAACATCGAGTAAGACCAGCCTCACAGAAGGCGGCAGCCTGGAATATACAGTTACCAATACGCCGGAGACGACCAGCGTGACCGTGACAAAGTCCTGGTTGGACGGCGATGGAAACGAACTCGCTTCCAGCCTGATTCCGGCCAGCCTGACGGTCAGACTGTCGGGTACCGCGGGCACGGGAATCAGCCTGGCCTCCTATACGGGATCTTATACACTGACGACAAATAACTGGAGCTATACCTTTACGAACCTTCCAAAGACCAACGGAGACGGAGAGACCTATACTTATACGGTATCCGAGACAGTTCCGGATGGTTTTACGGCGACCAGCGGCAGCTCCGTGACGGCAGAGGCCGATTTGAACGGCTCGGGCTATACCGCCTCGCTGGTGAATGTGAAAAATGACGGCAGCGCGACGCAACCGTCCAAGGAACTCACCAGCGGCACCGTGACGGTGACTGTGGATGGGGCGGCTACGACGATGGTTAAGGTCGGCGATACCCTTACCTACACCATCACCTACACGAACAACACAAACAAAAAACAGACGGTGACGGTCACAGATACCCTGCCGGCAGGTCTGACCTACGCAAGTTCACAGGTAAATTCCGTGAATGCGGCGCCTGCTCAGAACGGCCAGACGCTTACCTGGACAATTACGGATGTGGCTCCATTTACGGGCGGCATCGTGACGGTAACGGTGACCGTGACGGAGGACGCGCTGACCGCGAATACGGCGAACCCGGCGAACCCGACGCTTACGAACTCGGCGAGTGTGCAGATCGGGACCTTGACGGCGCAGAGCGCGGATTCGGATCCGGTTCCGGTGGAAAATCCGCTCCTGAAGGTGGAAAAGACCACCGCGAGCTCCCCGGCCTATGGGACTTCCTATGTGATTGGGGAGGAGATTACCTATACCATTACGGTGACGAATACAGGCAATGTGCCGGTCACCGATATTGTGCTGACCGATGAAAAGACAGGAGATACGTTCCAGATCGGGACGCTTCAGCCTGGGGAATCATCCGCGGAAAAAACAGTGACCTATACCGTGACCGAAGCAGACGCCCGGACAGGGAGCGTTACGAACACAGCGGCCGCGGCTGGTAAGGGTCCTAATAGTGAGGACGTGACGGGCTCAGACAGCGTGGAGGATGAGGTAAGAACCTATGGCGCTGCCAGCGGCCTGACCATCACGAAGACGATCTCTGTCGCCAGCGGAAGCGTGACGGACGAGATGAACGCGGATAAGTTCTCCTTTACGGTATATGGGCCGGATGATCTTTATACCTCGCTGAATAAGGGAAGCACTTCCGGTACGGTAAAGGTTGAGTATAAGGTTTATTCTGGAAGTGGAAGCACCCTGACTTTGGTAACGAGCGGCTCCGCGGAAGTGGACAGCGGCACCAATTCCTTCACCATCTCCGGGATTCAGAACGGCCAGACTGTGATTGTGACGACGGCTCTGCCGACCGGAAGCTATACGGTGACTGAGACCGCTGCGTCCGGGAATACCTACAGCTACACGGCGACTATAAACAGCGGAATAAGCGGAGCCGGCACTGCCAGTGTGACGGAGACGCTGGCGAAAAACAGCACCGTATCCTACGAGGCGGTCAATGTCCCGGATACGACTACGGTGACTGTGACGAAGGTGTGGGAGGATGACAGCGACGCGTATGGCCTCCGTCAGAACAGCGTCACCGTGTATGTAAAAAATGGCACTGAGACAGCGGATACGCTGACTTTGAGCGGCAGCGGCAATACCTGGACGGCGACGTCGAAGAACCTGCCGAAATATGATTCCGCGGGAGATCCGATTACCTATACCGTTGTGGAAGAGGGCGTATCTGGCTATTATACGTCTCGTACAACCACCCTGTATGCCGGCTCCTATCAGATCACAAATACGCTCAATGCCGGAACACTGACAGTCAAAAAGAGCGTGGCTTCTCCGAGTGCGGCGATAGACACGGATACCGTGTTCACGGTCCGCGTGTATGGTTTTTCCAGCGAGTCGGAGGGGAAAACGGTGACAGTGGCTGTCGAAAACAGCGACGGCTCATCGGCGGATCCGCAGACCCGCACTGTCGAGGAGGATACGACCACGACGAGCGCGGCGACTGGAACGACGGTTTATTATGTGGAATTCACGCTTTTAGCCGGGCAGACCCTTACGTTGAGCAGCCTTCCGGCCGGCAGCTATACGGTAGTGGAGACCGAAGACAATAAACCGAAGTATGACTGGACGGTCACCTACAATGACGCGGACGGCAAAGGCATTTATACGGTGGAATCTGCAAAGACGGCTGCGGCTGTCATTACCAACACGATCACCGGCACGGTTGTTTTAGACGGCACCAAGACCTGGAATGACGGAATCCCATCGCATGACAACGAGAATGAAATTGTACTGTCTGTGAGCCGCCAGAGCGAGAAACCCGGGTCAACAGCAGATCCGCTGACGGAAGGTACGGATTATGTGGTGGTCTGGTCTGGCAATGACTATAAAATCTACGCCTCGTCTTCCACAAGCGGAGGTGTAACGACTTATACAGAGCTTGCGAAGTATGACTCTGAGGGGTATCTCTACACCTATACGGTGTCTGAGGATGTCAACAACAGCTATGCGTATACGATAACTTCGACCACCAGCACTGACGGGCTGACTACGGATTTCACAAATACGATCCAGAACCCGGGCAAAACCGTAAAGGTTGATAATGGCGGGACTTACGCGGCGGTAGGTGATACACTCACCTATACGATTACCTATACCAATTTTTCATCGATCGCGCTGGGCGAGTTTACGATTGTAGATACGCTGGATAGCAGTGTGACCTACGTTGCGGATTCGGCTGCAGTGGCGTATACTGCGGCAGGTTCGGCAAATAGTCTGAGTGTCGGAAGCGGGACGCCGACGACGCTGACCTGGACGATCGGCGGCCTTGCCGCGGGAGAAACCGTCACAGTGACATTTGAGGTAAAGGTGACGTCCGTTCCTGCCAGTGGCTCGGTCGAAAATACCGCTAAGGTAAATGGCTTTGATACCAATAAAGTGACCACTCCGGTATCGCAGATCACCATCAGCGGGACAAAGACCTGGGAGGACAGCGAGATTGATGTCTCGGAACGTCCGACGAAACTGCCCATTTATCTCCGGGCTGTCTCTAATGGCAGTACGAAGGAGATAGAGACGCAGACAGATGATCCGGACGGCAATTACTATATCGAATGGACAAATACGGGTACGGACACCTGGTCTTATACGATTTCAAACGTGCCCAAATATGACTCGAATGGGTATGAGATCACCTATACCGTGGTCGAAGAGGTACCGGATGGATACACAGCCTCCAGTAAAACTGTGGCCGGTAAGACGGACAGCGATGGAAATGTGACAGGGGCGAACTTTACCAATACCTACCACAATCCGTCCAAGGTCGTCGTTCAGACCTCGGCTGCGGTAGGGGATGTGCTCACTTACACGATTACCTATTATAATAATTCGGACGATGTCCTGACGTCGGTGGAGATTATCGATTATCTGAGTACAGACGTGAGCTATGTTTCTTCGACTGTAAATGGGACAGACGCTGACCCGGTCATTACGGCCGGGACGAATCCAACGGCTGTCTGGAACGTGGACAGCCTTGCGCCCAAAGAGAAGGTTACCATTGTTCTGAAAGTGAAAGTGGAAAGCGTGCCGGATGGCGGGACGCTTGAGAACTATGCGACGGTAAATGGGATCAGGACGGATACCGCGTCTACCTCTATTGATCAGATTCCGCTGACCGTGACAAAGAAATGGGAGGATGACGATTATACGAGCCTGCGGCCGGACAGCGTTATGGTTAGTCTGCTGAAGGATGGTACTCAGGTGAAGGATTCCTCGGATACGGATGTTTCCGCAACTCTGACCTCAAACAGCTGGTCCGGCACCTTTACCGGCCTTTCGATGAGTGATGCCGCCAGCTATACGGTGGAAGAAACGGCGGTCACAGGCTATACCGCGGCGTATGTTTACACTTACACCTATCAGTACACGGATGCGGATGGGGTCCACACCGCGGATACCACGGATAAAGATGAGGCGGAGAAATACACCATCATCGCCATAGCGGCAGAGATTACCAATACGCTCGACACCACCAGCCTGACGGTCAAAAAGGTGTGGGACGACGAGGAGAACCTGTACGGTCTCCGCCCGGCTTCGGTGACGGCGCAGCTGCAGTACACGTATACAGCTAACGGCGTAACCTATACATATGATTATGATGGGAATGGAAGTCTGGCGACCCTGTCAGCGGACAATACGGTGGCCTGGACAAAGACCTGGGAGGGTCTGCCGGAGTATCTGATGATCTATGGGAACGCTTACCCGGTGACCTGGTCGGCTGTGGAGACGACTAATCTGAGCAGTTATACCTCTTCCTATGAGTATACTTATACCTGGATGGATGGCAATGAACTAAGGACCGCTGCGGCGACAGCGGATGAACTCGCGGCTCTGCAGGTGGATTATACCATTACGAAGGTGGAAGTCACCAACACGCTGAATGCCGGCAGCCTGAGTGTCAAGAAGTCGGTCGCTTCTCCGGACACGGATACAAGCGCCGCGAGCTTTACGATCCGGATTTACAGCATTGGATTTGCCCGCGCGGCAGGCGGCACAGAAGTGGCAGCAGTCCTTACAACCGCCGGCAGTACAGCTTCGGAAACGAAGAAGAGCACCGTATCTTCTGACACGCAGGGCTATTATGTCGAGTATACAATCAAAGCGGATCAGACGATTACCATAAGCGGTCTGCCGGCCGGCAGCTATACGGTAGTGGAGTCCGGCACGACCGGCGGCTACAGCTGGACGACAGCTTATTCGGAAAATACGGGAGCGGACAAAGGCGTTTATTCCGTGACGGGCGGCGGGACGGCCCAGGCGGTGGTTACCAACACGATTACGGACACCGTGACCCTGACCGGCGATAAGACCTGGGTGGAGCCGGAGTCGACGGCAACGAATCATGATAATGCGGAGGAGCTGGTACTGCTGGTGTATCGCGCGAGCACCGGTACGGGTTCCACATCGACGCTGGTTTCTTCCACAGAGTACACCGTGACCTGGAGCGGATCGGACTACACGATTTCCGGGCTGGATAAATACGACAGCTATGGCTACAAGTACAGCTATACGGTCGAAGAGACCTATAGCGCCGCTTACAGCGGTAACTACGGGAACTATACCGATGACGCGTCGACCACGGATACGGACAGCAATGGCTACACGATTTATCACTTTGTCAACAGCGCGCCGGATGAAACGGCAGCGGATCCGACCAAGGAACTTACCGACGGAACTGTGACAGTGGATGTAGATGGTACAAGTACGACCATGGTTAAGGTAGGGGCCACCGTTACCTATACGATCTCCTACAGGAATCATACAAACACGGCGCAGACGGTGACGGTGACCGATACCCTCCCGACTGGCCTGACATACAGCAGTTCGCAGATAAATGGCGTGGACGCGGCGCCGGTTCAGAGCGGCCAGAAACTTACCTGGCCCATTTCTGATGTGGCTCCGTTTACGAGCGGAACGGTGACTGTGACGGTGACCGTAGAGGCAGCTGCCCTGGCCGCCGGCGAGACGGTTTCTAATACAGCGACGGTAAAGATTGGCAATGGCAGCGCGACAGATGCGCCCAGCACGGTACCGATCTACGACGCGGAGCTTTCCGTGACCAAAACGGCCAGCGCTCCGGCAAATGGCGACAGCTACGCGCTCGGTGAGACGATCACGTACACCATCAAAGTCACCAACACGGGAAATGTGGATCTTGACAGCGTCGCGGTGGAAGATGCCCTCGTTAAAAAGACCGGCAGCAACAAGCTTACCTGGAGCGGGACGCTCACGCCGGGAGATTCCGCAACATTTCCCGTGGAATACACCGTGACGGCAGATGACGTTGCCGCGGGCTTTGTCACCAACACGGTGACGGCGACTGCTAAGGATTCTAATAATGAGGAAGTGACAGGCACAGCGGAAGTCACAGTAGATACACGGGAATACGGTGCCTCCGAGGGTCTTTCTATCACGAAGACGATCTCCGTCGCCAGCGGAAGCGTGACGGATGAGATGAACGCGGACACGTTTTCCTTTACCGTGACAGGGCCGGCTGATCTCTATACCTCGCTGAATGGAGGAAGCGGCACCGCGGATGTGACGATTTATTATACGGTCAGCTCAGCAGGCGGTTCGAACAGCGAGGTGAAGTCCACAACCCTGGCCAGCGGCACTAATTCCTTCATCATCTCCGGGATCAAGAACGGCCAGACGGTGACTGTGACGACGGCCCTGCCGACCGGTGAGTATAAGGTGACTGAGACCTCTGCGTCCGGAAATAACTACAGCTATACAGCAAGCATTCAGGGCGGAAGCGCGGGCAGCACGGCAGCGGCCAGCGCGACAGAAACGCTGACGAAAAACGGCACCGTATCCTACAAGGCAACCAATGTCCCAGATACGGCTACGGTGACCGTGACAAAGGAGTGGGCGGACGACAATGACGCCTATGGATTAAGACCGGGCGAAGTGACGGTAAATGTATATGTGAAAGACAGCAGCACACGGGTAGATACGCTGACCCTAAGCGGCAGCAACTCCTGGACGGCGACGTCGAAGAATCTGCCGAAATATGATTCAAACGGGAAGGAAATTGTCTATACGGCTGTGGAAGCTTCCCTGGACGATTACACCGCTTCCTACCAATATACGTATTCCTATGACGACAACGGCGATATAAAGACAGGCACTGCGACGGAAGCGCAGCTTGCGGATTTGACGGTAGACTATACCATTACCGCGGTTGCAATCACAAACACGCTGGACACCGGCTCTCTGGCGATTACGAAGAGCGTGGTTTCTCCGGATACGAATACGAGTGACGCGACATTTACGGTACAGGTATACAGCGCGGAGTTCGCGAAGGTGGCCGCTGCGGCTCGCATTGCAGCGACCGTCACGGATGCGGGCGGCACCAACCCGGTGACCAGGGACAGCTATGTTTTACCAGGTACGGATCCGTCCGGAAACGCAAGTTATTATGTCTTGTATACCATCAAGGCAGGCCAGACCCTTACCTTAAGCGGTCTTCCGGAGGGCAGCTACACCGTAGTTGAGTCGGGCGCGACCGGCAGCTACAACTGGACGACAACCTATTCAGGTTCAGGCAATTCCGGAACGGACTATGGCGTTTATACGGTGAAGGCAGATGATCCGGCCGCGGCTACGATCACGAATACCATCACCGGTACGGCGAGTGTCTATATCGCCGCATTATCCCAATCTTAGGATAATGCGGCTTATGCTCAGGATATTTTTATCC
>JAJBVE010000203.1 GCA_020859995.1 Clostridiales bacterium | reverse complement strand
ACCGCACGACTTTTTATAAATACTACGGCAGCCCGGAGGAGCTTCTGAATGAAATTGAAGCTGATTTTCTGAAACAGCTGGACGACGAGATAAAGCCTGTCCATACACATGCGGAAACATTTTCTCAGAAAGCACATCAGGAGGATCGTTTATCCGCACAAAACAGCAGTGTAAAAAACGAAACCAGCTCAGACTCACTCCTGCCGGTCCTGCATCATTTATATGAGCAAAGGGAACTGTTCTGCCTTCTGGTGCGTTCTCTTCCGGCGCAGGAATTTGCGTCGCACCTGTTTTCGATTCCAAGCATCCGCGCGATTTTTCAAAACATGACCGAAGAAAGCAGCTATTCAGAAACAGAAGAAAAATACATCCGCCAGTTTATCTTTCAGGGTACCTTCGCCATGCTCTATGACTGGCTGGACAGCGAAAATCCCGAGCCGGCAGAAAGGATCACAGCGATTCTGGAGACATTAAAAGAAAAGCTACTATAAAGAATGCCGGGTACCAGCCTCACACTGACATCCGGCATTCCAAAACCACTTATTTTTCCAGCCAAATTTGCCCTGGTGATAAGCCCGGTTGTATTTCCAACCGGACTTGTCTGTCATCAGAAGTGCTTCACATGCATAGATTATCCCCATCATTTCCGTATTAAAGGGATGCAGCGGCCCATTTCTTGCAGACCTGAACAGTCTTCTGCGGACTATGTGCCCATTCGTCTGCACCGATGTCTTTGCAGGCATCTTCTGACACCGGAGCGCCTCCGATGATCACCTTAACTCCCGGGCATTCTGCCCGCAGGGCACTGACGGTAGCTTTCATGGAATCCAAAGCCAGAGTCAGCACACCGGATAACGCTACGATCCGGATGTTTTCCGCCTTGACTGCCTCTACGATTTTCTCAGGAGGCACATCAATTCCAAGGTCAAGCACATCAAAGCCATTGGCTTCCAGCATAGCCTTGACAATATTCTTGCCAATATCGTGCAGATCGTCTTTAACGGTACAGAGAATCATTCTGTCCTTAGGGCCTGAGCTGTCTCCGGAGGCCAAGGCATCCTTCATAATTGTGACTGCGTCCGTCATCAGCTCTCCCGCATAAATCAGGTCGCCGACATAATACTCGCCTTCCTCGAACAGTTTTCCTACCGTATCCATACCCTTCTGGCAGGCCTCCATCGCCTTTCCGGCTTCTGAGCCGCCATCCGCCATCACTTCGTCCAGCAATTCTTTTACAGTATCCTCATCCAGGTCGCCCATAGCCTGAGCAAGTGCTTCAAAATCGATCATAATCGCCGCCTCCTTCGTACTCGCAGCTTCATTGCTCGTTGACCATCGCAATTTCCCGGCGCAAGCGCCGCAAATTTCTTCTGGTCACATTATAACGTCAATACATAAAGCATCGCATCAATAATAGTATACCTCAGTTTTTTGGGGAGAAAGAACGGCAGCAGTTTGATCAGCCTCGGCATGTATTTCGTCAGATCGTTGTATTCCTGCGTGTTTGAGTTATTTTCCATGGTTTCCTCCTTTCTATGTCCTGCATCGTTTTCTGATGCGGGACGTTAGTCTTATCCCTCCCGCGAAAGCGCGGTTTTAAATGACATGACTCTCTTTTACTTTATTCCCGGATCCTTCTTTTACGGCCGATAGTCTCTGGACACTTCACAAAGCGCTGCCAGATTCTCAGGACGGGCATCCGATGCACTGATCAGGCACTTTTCCGCTGTGAAAAAGGTTCCCTTCGTGCCGATTTTGTCAATAATCCTTTTGGCTTCGGTACGCACTTCTTCCACAGTACCATTGCGCAGCAGATGAATCGGAAATGGATATCCCACAGCCACCTTGTCACCGATTTTCTTAGCTACTTCCTCATAGTTGTCTTCTTCGAGCAGTACGGTAACGGTATTGGCCGGAAATTCATTGAAGAATTCCACTTTTGGACCCCAGGAGCCTTCCAGATGAGCCAGAATCTTGCCTCCATCATTGATATACTCGTCACACATTCTCTTATAGAATGGCCAGAAAAACTTTTCAAACTGCTTCATGTTCAGGTAGGTAGCCACAACAATGGGATTGTAGAGCCACGGGAATGGCTTATGCTTCCCTTTCTGTGCAGATACAATAGGAAGCAGCTTTTCACAGGCTTCCAGTACCTGCTCCGGACGGCGGCGCATATCGCCAAGGCCTTTTGTGAAGCCGCGGTACATAACATACTGCTCCAGCGGTGAAAAAACAGGCAGGGAGCCGCACACCATAGGCGTCTGGCCACCATGTTTCTTCAAATATTTAATCTTAATTTTTTCGCGGTTGGTGAATTCCATCATAGCCTTGATGGAGTTGACCAGCAGTTGTTCCGTCTGAGGGGTGTCCTGCTGCAGAGCGGGATACCTTCTGGGCAGCGCCACCTGCCGAAAGAAATCATAGGGATTCTTCAGGAAACGCTCAATCTCATCATCATTGATAATTTCCAGATTGCTGGCACACTGAAGAGAAACTCCGTCCGCGGAGATAAAATATGGATCGAAGCCCAATCCATTTGTAGCATTCAGCGGACGGCTGATGCCAAAAATCGGTGTGCCGTCAAAATACATGTCCTCCAAATACTTGCCGTAAATTTCACATTCTTTGTGAGCGTCCTCCTTGCATTCCTGCGCTGTTCTTCCGGCATAAGCGATTGCCCAGGTCTGCGCAGGGGACAGAATGGGGACGCGTCCATTGTCCACATGGTTCATGACATTATTCATGGTAGTGATTTTCTGCTGATACAGGTTTGCCAATTGGATCCCTCCTTTGTTTTTTGTGAGTTTTGCATAACTAATTTTGAAATAACGTTTCGAGTTATAAGCATTTTATCCGAAATACATGGCAGCAGGAAGACCAAATATATGGCAGATGTTGCAAACAGGACATTTTATATTGTTTTGTTGCGCAAAGGAAAAGATTATAATATAGCTTACAAGAAGTTCGCTGCGCTTGCGAAAGCGAACTTCGTAAGCTAACGAGCAGCCGGTTTTGCTGCGAGTAATTTATATAATTATTTCGTTAATAGCGCTTAACAAAAACAAGGGTGATAGAATGCAGACACATAAGAAGGGAATGTACAGTACCAAAAACCGTCTGATGAATGCAATGGTAGCTCTTGGCAACCAGAAAGGTTTTCTGGAAACCAGTGTTACCGAGATCTGCGAAATGGCGGAGGTGAATCGAAGTACCTTTTATCGGAATTATGAAAGCAAGGATTCTCTGCTGCGGGAGCTGGAAGCTACCTACCTGCAGGCTATCGATCTTTTATGCCAGGGATATCACACGGTCAATTTTATGGACGAAGAAACCGTCCTTAAAAACTGCCGCAGTATTGCCGGCAAAATCTATGCCTTTCATATGGAATCCAAAGAGACGTTTCGTTTTCTGATGAGTCCCAACTGTGACCCCTATTTTCGTGACCGGCTGATGCGGTTATTACGTTTTCATTTTACAAAACTCATATGTGCAAATATGTCTTCTCCTCCTGCTGCTATAAACTACGCCACCGGATTTATCTCTGGCGGAATTATTGACTGCCTGTATCAATGGATTCAGAAACAGGACATAGCAGAAGATACGTTTGAGGATATAGTCACCCGCCTGATCGTATCATCCGTACAATGTTGTCTGAACATATAAATGGTCAAAAAATCCACTGATTTCGCTGCGGAAACCAGTGGATTTTCTCATTTTATATGATGGACAGTCTGTCTTGCATGACCTGCTTTTTTGACTGAGGAGCCAGTTTTGCACGTCCTGCCTGGTCTGTCTGAACACCCAGCCGCGTGACGCCTGCTTTGTCTGACCAAACAGCTGCATGAAGCTTTCATATTTTTCCTCCATCAACACAGTTATCTAATAGGTTTAATATGCTTTTCAATCACAATATCGTAAACCAGCTGAATTTTTACACTTTTTAATTCAGCAATATAATTTTTCACTTCCTCCATGCGCGCCGCCATCGCAGACTCAACATTTACATTTGCCCCTTCCTTAAGCGGTACAATATAAATAGTTATGAGGTTCTCCTTCAATTCGCTTATAAAATCACTCAACCCGATTTCCCACACAGCTCCATTTGAAAAATTATCACTGATCATACGGTTATTCAAAAAGGCATTTCCAATATTGCCGGTATATTCGATCTGCAGCATCACGTCCTTCACCTCTTTTGGAATATCGCCAGATATCTGAACTGTATATCTGGAAGATCCCACCTGTTTCACAATCGGATCCATACTCCATTCCGCAGTCCTTACCCTGTAAGTGCCTAATTCAACACCTCCTGAAATTTTTGACTGATCCTTAATTCGGATGATATGATCCGATTTTTCAAAACGATCCGCCGGCCATGTATAAATAATATTGTCAGCTTCTCTGCTCTCCAGGCAGATTCCATCTTTCTTTTCCAAAATTATTCCCTTTGTAAATATCACACTGCCGTCACTAAGCAAGTACATATCGTTTGCCATTTCGCGGCTGATGACTAATACACTACAGACTGCTGTGCCTTTTTCCACATGGAATAGCTCCATTACTCTGTCTTTTGTGCATGAATATCTGCAATTACCAGTTTCTTTTATCACTGCGTTTTTTTCAAAAATAAATTCGCCTTCCATTCCATCGGGTACAAAGCAGATATAAAGGATTTTCCCATTCTTCTCTGTTTTTGTAATCAGCTGCACGTTCGCTTTTACCAGTTCAATTCCATCCATGTCAAAGTGAAACGGCAGAATCGCATTTTCATCACTCTCAATTCCAACCTCCCACTCCAGATCCTCCTGTTCCAGATGCAATATGATTTTTTCCTTGCTGCGACTCGGGAGCATATGGTGATCCTGATAATTATTCAAAAAAAGAAAGCCCCTTTTTCCATCCGTTCTTACCGCGTATCGAAGTGTTTTCTCATCCATCGGGGTAATATCCGAAGCAGTCTCTGGAAGTACCGTCTGCAGATCACACAGTCCATCACCAAATGTGCTCACAAAATAGTGAATGCTCTTTAACCTCCGGTAAGACTCCCGAACCTGACCGAATTCACCGAGAGGGGCCTGGTAATCATAAGAAATTCTGGGCGTCTGTCCCTCGTTCATAAATTGTCCGTGCACTCCCAGTGGATTACTGCCACCGTGAAACATATAATAGCCCAAAAAATTACATCCAGATGCAATTTTAATATTAGCCATTGCATCTACACTCTTATATGGGTATTGAAATCTATAATAATAATTGCAGGTCATACCGCCGCCCATCTCGCAGAAGGCATATGGTCTGCTCTCCGGTTCATATCCAGGTTTAAAATCGCCAATGCAATCATTGTAAGAATTATTATGATAATCCTTATAAATATACTCTTCTGTGGCTGGATGATCTCCCGAACAGGAATAAAAAATCCACGGTCTGAATGCGTAGCCGCCCCATAAGGGAAGCATGCTTTCCGGTGTCGGAGCTCCTCCCCATCCGGTGCAGGTATAAAACACAGGGTTCAGCCCACATTCTGCAGCCAGGTCTTTCAGCCGAAGCATGTATGCCTCACCCTCGTTTCCACCAAATACCCATTCATCAGAGATGCCGGTTGTAAACTCCCATGGCGCGGATGAATGCATATATTCATTATCAATCTGTACACCTATAATCGGACCACCGTCTTTGAAAAACAGTCCCTGAACCTGATCAGAAATAGCAGCATACAGTCTTTTTACATAATATAGGAAATCATCATTCAAGCTGCGGACTTCGAAAGGTTTCCCGTACATCCAGTCCGGAATGCCTCCATTTCGCACTTCACCATGATTAAACGGGCCGACCCGAAGGATTACATATAATCCATATTTTTCACACAAACATACAAACCTGCGCAGATCACGGCACCCATCAAATCGAAATATTCCTTCCTTTTCCTCATGATGAATCCAGAATACATAAGTAGTCACCACATTGATACCGCACATCTTCATTTTAACAAGCTCATCTTCCCATCTGGTCTCTGACATTCTGGAATAATGGAATTCCCCGCTTATTCCAAAAAAAGGCTTTCCATTCTTTTGCATATAAAAATTTGTAAAAGAAATCTCCTCTCCTGCAAAGTTTCGTCCCTGAAAATCCGCTCCCAGCGGAAAAATTTCTTTTCTTTTCAGATTTCGCAATTCCAGTTCGTTATTCATTCTTGTCTTCCTTTCCATGTATTTGTCCGACTGGCCTTACAATTCTACTCTACTGTCATAAAGCGTTTTTTGCAGTTCCTGACACCAGCCTGGCAATCACTTTCATCTCTATTTCCTGCTCCGGCAGAAATTTATCCGACTCGAGATATCGGTAAATCGCTTTCCGCAAAGCTCTTGCCTCAGGATATTGCTGCAAATTCTGCAAACCCATTGACGAAAGCAAAAGCCGTCCGCCCAAACAGCGGCATTCCAGAAGCTGTGTCATTGGGCGCATATAAGCGTAGCTGTCCATCTCTGCGACAATGGATTTTTTATATTCCGGCAGAATGATAGCACGCTGGGTCGCCATCGGCCACCACTGCCAGTCTGTATGAAATTCCGTTGGAAAATATTCAAACAACGGATGCGCCGCGTCAATCAGCTGGCCCATACCCCCTTCCTGAGCCGGGAATGTTCCTACTGACCAGAAATCAGTCGTAAACTGTGTCTTTATCGATGAGGGGAGTGCTTCCGCGGTCGCAGGCGGCGTCAGATAGACAATCCCACCGTTTTCCAGAGTTTTCCTGGCCCTTGTGTCGAAAACTTCCGTCTCATATACTTTTTCAGGACATATCACTTCTGTTTTCGAAGATGGATACACCCAGATCGGGTAGCTGTTCCTGGCTGCACCCACCTGCACATGCAGGAAAAATTTTGCCGGATACTCCACAACAGTGCCATCCAAACGTACGGCATTTTTCCCATCAGCTGAAAACGAAATGGCAAGCTCTCCTACTTCTGTCAACGTTCCCACAGGGCATTGAACCTCTGGCAGATTTCCGCGTATAAAAATATTTCTGTCTAATACACTATGCCCCGGCTGCTTTTGCTCAAGTTCGAAACAAACTGGCGCACAGATCTCCCTTTTCCCATAGTTAGCGACTTTGAGTTTCACCTTTAATACTTCATCTGATTCAAACGTATAGCGCGGAAGCTCTGCTAATACCAGTTCGCTCCGGAAAAAGGCCTGGAAACGTTCCGGGCAGGCAAACGGCCAGGGCTTCGGCTGTAAATGAGAGTTCAGCATCCCTACGAGAGCGGTTCCCTGTCCCGGAAAATCCTGCAGCCCGAGCAGAGATATGCCAGACATTTCACGGGTACGCATTACCGCCTCTATCTCCTCCCGATAGCCAATCAGAGCCAACTCTCCTGTCGCCTCCACAAACCTGCTCCATTCCTTTAAAAGTCCGCATTTCTCTGCTCTTTTCTGAATCAATCTCAGATTGTCCGGCCTGGAGATTCCGTGAAAATCCTCCAGCTCTCTGAAATCAGGAAGTGATTCAAACTGTCCAACCTCAAAACCAAATACAGGCTTTGCGTATGTTCCTCGAAGCTGCTCCATCGCCTCATCATAATTTATGCGGGCATCCGGATACCGATTGTTGATATGCCCCTGAATGCCTTTCTCTTTTTCTATTGCTGCGGATGTTCCGCGCAGCATCTGTCCGCAAAAACTCTGCGCTGTATAGAAGTCACTTTCCCTGTCGCAGCCTTCCGTCCCATAAAATCCATTGGAGGCATATGAGTACAGACGCGTGTCATCCATCTCATGCGCCTGTGCGAGCATCTGATGCATGCGCGCAAGACCTTTCTCATGCGCCCAGAGTTCATTTCCAAATGTCAGCATGACAAAAGATGGATGATTTGCCAGCATTTTCAAAATCTGTATCATTTCCGTCTGATAGCAGGCAAAACTCTCCTCATCTTCAAAAGCGTTTTCCGGATTCCAGTGCGAAAGTTCTGGCTGCATCAGCATCCCCAGCTCATCTGCCGCTGCAAACGCGGCTTCCGGCGGACAATGCGAGTGAAAGCGCATACAGTTGACCCCGTAGGATTTATAGCGTTCCAGGATCTCCAGCCAGGCATTTTTACCCATCGGCGGATGCCCTTCCTCCGGAAAGACCGCGCAGTTCGCCTCGCTGCGCAAAAATAATATCCTTCCGTTCAGGGCAAGTCGACCGGCTCCGTTATCGCCAAAATCCCGCACTCCGAAGCGAACGGTCTTTTCTGATCCGTTTGAAAGCCTCGCCGTAAGCAAATACAGATTTCCCTCGTACTCATCCCAGCGCAGAGTTCTGGGAGAAAGAGCGAGTTTTTCTATCACAAGCTCTGTGCGCCCCGCAGATACCGTCACCGGTATGGTGAGTAGTGAAACAGCAAATGCCTCTGATGAGAGCTGCAATGAATCCGTATATTCATGCGCGGCAGACATTTCTATTTTTACCGTGAGAGTATCGTTTTTCGTATAGACCTGTACTGCCTCCACAAACACATCTTCCTCCTCCCGCAGGCGCAGATAACCAAGTACACCATTCCAGTTGGTCTGTGTCTCGTCAGTCGCCGCTGAAGAAAATACAATTGCGTCATGCGGAAGACCGGGATAGCTGTTATCTGACAGAAGCATAATCTCATGCTCTCCGTCCACTTTTCCGGTCACTTCAAATACCTGCGGAGTGCTAATAGACGGAGGAATAAAATGCGGCACCTCCTGCCCATCCAGGAACAATCTCAGCACTCTGGCTCGCTCCGCTTCCAGAAATACCCTCTTCCCAGGTTTTTCTGTGTAGTGAATTCTCTTTGTCAACCTTGCCTCGCCTTCAAAAGTATAGTTTCGCGTATAGCGGGTGGCGATCAGATTTTCTGGATTAAACCAACCCTTTACGTCTCTGTGATCGTCTGCCTGATGCCACTGATTACTTCCGGTATCCCGATAGCCGATTCGATTTTCATCCAACGTCCCCGGCAGGGTCATTTCACCACAAAAGCCATCCGGCAGCTGAACCTTCCAGTTTCCTTCCAATGAGTATTCCATGACCTTCTCCTGTATAATATTCCTGCATGCAATTGTGAACTGCCCATCGTCTAAAGCCAATGGGATTGCGGCCGACTTATTTCAATCTTTCTGTACATTCAGTCAGAAGCCTGCGCACCTGGCCTTCTACGTATAATCTTCGCTTTGCGATCCCTGACAGAGATCCGATATGCGTCCGGTCAGATTACCAGCTCCAGATACACCTCCGCTTTTTCTATGTTTCCCATCATCCGGTAAGCCATCCCCATATAGTAGTGTGCCTGATTGTCCGGCACATTCGGCAGTTTACCCTCTCCCAATATAGTCGGATAGGTCAGCGAGGCCTCCAGATCTTCCAGCGCCTTTTCCGGCCGCCTCTCCTTCAGATGGGCGAGCGCGAGATGGATTAACGCGTATCGGTACTGTGCGCTCACCTTGCCTTCCCCGCCCTCCCAGGGATGAAACTAGTGTGATAAAATAGCGTCCAATGCTTCCTGATATCTTCCGGCGCAATTTTTCAGCATAATATTGCGCAGATACAGGTCGTCCCGTTTCCTGAGAATACTTTGATGCGATTCCATCGTCTCCAGCCGCTCCTGTATGGAAAGGTTCGCTTTTGCGGCAAGCTGGTCATACTCCAGCCACATGCGCGGATAAGTCCCGTCCAGCTCACAGAAGCTTCTGACGGATTTCAGAGAGCTTGGCATAGAAATTCACGATGCCTACGGACTGACGGAATGGAAATGCCGTACATACCGTCTTCGCAAAAGAAAACGGAAAGCAAAAAACCTACCGCGCAGATCTGGTCGTTCTGGCTGCCGGAGGGCTGGGCACTCCGATCATTCTGGAGCATTCCGGGATTTCCTGCGAAACCACGCTGTTTGTCGCCCCCGTACTCTGTGTGGCCGCGCCATATCCGGGAGCCGGGCAGGACCGTCATATTCCAATGCCCTTCCTGATGCAAAGAGACGGTTATGGTGCTAGCCGCACCCGAAAGCCACAAAAGGATCTGACGCAGACAGACGAAGGCCGACTGAAAGCGGCCGTTTCCGACTGCAAACAGATTCTGAAAAAGATGGGTGTTTCCGAAGAAGATATTTTCCTCGGAACCATCAATGCCGGGCACCCCGGCGGAATGCTTCCGCTGACTGCCGAGGAAGCCGATCCCCTGCACAACTGCCGCCTGCCGCAGAACCTGTATATCGCTGACGCTACCCTGCTGCCGGAATCGATGGGCAATCCCCCGATCTGGACGATTCTGGCTCTGGCTAAGCGCGTCGCAAAAATCTGTACAGCTACGATGGCCCAGGTCTGTTATACCGCTGGATAAAGTATATGGAAGATTGCCACGCACTGAACAGGGCTTCTTTGATTTTATCTGTAATTGGCCTCGTATTCATTCTGGAGGAGCTGCCAGCGAATGGCCTCTTGCTTTTCCTGCAATTACCCGCATATTAACCAGTTTCCCGTTCACTTGTAAGATATACCTTTGCATCCTCAATCAGAGCGTCCAGCACAGCAGGAGAATCTGGCAATCAATGCAGACAGCCCTGCGCTGCGGTGCTGGATGCCTACGCTGAAAAAATCAAGACGGATACGGATGCCTGGAAAGATAAAATGGTAAACGATCGGATAGAGGGGGATGCTTAGTTCCCCTTCCATTCCATTCTGTAGCAATCGTCATTGTTCAAGACTCTTCGGATTCAATAGGAAATCATAAATACTCATCACCAGAACACCATCGTCATTATAGTAAGGAGCCGATGTTTCTTTAGTGATAATAATCTTTTTGAAGGCATCACCAGTCAACATAAGAGAGCGCTGCTCCTGTTCCATCTTTTCCTGATCCGGAATTGCATACGCTGACTGGATATAGTAACGTTTGGAGCCCTTATTGCAGACAAAGTCAATCTCCAACTGCTTGCGAATACTCTTGCCATTGAAATCTGTACTATTTTGCACAATCACTCCTACATCCACATTGAAGCCGCGAATTTTCAACTCGTTAAAGATAATATTTTCCATGGAATGCGTTTCTTCTAACTGCCGGAAATTTAATCGGGCATTGCGAAGTCCCATATCGGTGAAATAATACTTCACCGGAGTGTCAATATACTTTCGTCCTTTAATATCATAACGCACAGCACGATCAATCAAAAAAGAATCACACAGATAATCAATATAGTTTCCAATCGTTGTCTTGCTGATCGTTTTCTGCTTTACGCTTCTGAATGTTGCAGATAATTTTGATGAGTTCGTCAGTGACCCGATTCCAGAGGACAAAATATTGAGCAAATCTTCCAGTTCTGCACGATTGCGGACTTTATGCCGTCCCACTATATCTGAGATATATGTTTCCTCGAACAAAGATTTAAGAAACTGAATTTTTTCTTCCGGGGTCTGAAAGCGAAGCACAAGCGGCAGCCCGCCATAGAGCATATATTCATTCCATCCATCCTGTTTACTGCCCGAGTAAACAGACATAAACTCTGAAAAGCTAAGCGGATACATATGAACTTCATCGCCGCGTCCGCGAAACTCTGTAATAACATCTTTGGAAAGGAAGCGGGCATTACTGCCGGTGACATACACATCCACATTTTCCATCCGTATAAGACTGTTCAGAACAGATTCAAATTCCCCAAGCAGCTGCACCTCATCGAGAAGCACATAATACATTTCATTGTCAATAATCTGCTCTTTCAAATATGGCATCAACACATATGGATCCTGATAACACTTGTTTTCAAATGCATCAAAAGCAATTTCAATGATGTGCTTTCTATCCGTTCCTTCTTCCAAAAGATGGGACTTAAAAAGCTGAAATAACAGATATGATTTTCCACAACGGCGAAGTCCGGTAATTACTTTAATAAGACCATTGTGCTTCTTATTGATCAGCTTATTCAAATACAAATCTCTCTTAATAACCATATGCAAGCCCTCCTGCTGGACATTTTTGCGTGCTTACGCTTTTTTGTCCATTAGAATTATATCTTTCTTTTTAAAAAATTTCAATCCAGTATTGGACATTTTTGCAGATTTCTGCATTTTTGTCCAGTCGAGTGTTTCCTCATACACCCTGATACCAAAACATGCTCTCATTTACAACAGCTTCTTCCATTTCCCGAATGCTGCCGATTGTCGTCTCACAAATCGAGCCATGCTCTTTGACTGTCTGGACAGCGAAAATCCACTGATTACCCAACAGAAATCAGTGGATTTTCTCATTTCACATGCTAGACAGCCAGCCGCGTGAAGCCTACTTTGTCTGACCAAACAGCCAGTCGCGCACGGCTTCGATCGGATAAGTGATCTCCCATCCGCGCTGATGGTACATGATTCCGAAATACTTTTTCCCATCATCCGGCAGACTGGATTCCTTTGTATAGATGGCGAGCTTTATGTTCGCGTCGCCGGAAAGGTACTCTGCCATCGCGGCATTCAGCTCTTCCTTGCCCGCTCTGGCATTGAAAAACCGTTTCTCTACGCTCGCACCGCGCTCCTTTAGCAGATCATACAGCCTGCTCATGGAGTCAAATTCGCCTAGTCCGCCTTCGCTTAAGGCGATTAAAAGCTTTTTCCCGGAAAGAGCGTTGGCGATCTTTTCGGCATCCCAGTGTCCGGAAACCAGCAGCGCTGCTGCGAAATAGTCCGGATAGCGGATGTTCAGTTCAAAGGATGCCATGCATCCCTGGGACTGCCCGGTGGTATAAATACGGTCCGCATCAATACTGTAGGTCTCCTGCAGAGAATCCAGCAGCTCTTTGATGGTTTCCAGCTGCGGAGAGCAGGTGTAATCGTTGTTAGTCAGCGGTTCGCCGTCGATCTGCGGCGCCACGATAAAGCACGGGTGCTTTTTCTGCTCAGCGTCTGTCGCCCAGATGGTCGCTCCCATTCCCTGGATCAGGGTCCTGTCCTGCTCGGGGCCGTTTCCGGTCGCGTCCGGGATGAACAGAAGCATTGGATATTTTTGCGTCTCATCGTAGTCCTGCGGGATGAAAAGATTGTACTTCATTCCATGGAATTCGCCCGCCTGGAAGCGATTTACGATCAGATCCACTTCTCTGTCGCCCAAAACCATTCCTTCAAACGGCGCAATCTTTGAACCGTCTGCAGTCGGCAGGGCTTTTTTCTGGATCAGATGAAGCCGGGTATCCTTTTTCTTCATGCCTATGAACTTCTTGCCGCCGGCTCCGGGGCCACCTGGACCTCCCGGGCCTCCTGGGCCGCCACCTGGGCCTCCCGGACCCGCTCCAGGGCCTCCCGGACCTCCTGCCGGACCTCCTGGGCCGCCTCCCGGGCCTCCTGGGCCGCCTGCCGGGCCTGCTCCCGGGCCTCCTGGACCTCCCGGACCGCCGGGGCCGCCACCCGGGCCTCCTGGACCGCCGGGGCCGCGATTCTGAATGTACACCTTCTGCATGAGGCGGCTGCTCTCGTCTTCGCTGGAGAGCCGGAAGATCACATAATTTCCATCTGCCTTCTCTGCGTTGAAGTCCGGCTTGTCGCTTACATAGCAGTCGAGGATCGGCGCTTCCGTGAATGCAAACATTTCTTTGTCAACCTGGCTGGCATCCAGCGCGCGGTCATACTCCACGATGGCTCCGCAGACACGCTGACCGTCATAGGACGGCTCGGTCACAGTCGTGATGTGAAGCACCGATGCGGGCTGCTCCTTCATCTCCTTCATGACCTTCTGGATATCTTCGACAAGCCGCTCAGCAGTGCCCTTTGCGTAGGCTGAACTGACGGCCTGCATGGTGATTTTATCATAATAATCACTCTCACCCAGATATTTTCCGTTGCCGGACTCAATCGGCCCGCTGCCGGTAAAGGTCTGCACAGCCACATTCTGGAAGGGAGAGGTGGTTCGCAGCGCAATTTCCGTCCGCGCGCAGATTTCCGGAATCAGACCCACGACAGCAATGTCTCCGATCTGCATTACCGAGAACTCCAGCGTCCGCTCTCCTTCCGGTTTGAACTCGTATTCCTTCTGCGGCTCCCGAGTATTTCCGATTTCCTGTCCGTCATAGGTGAACACCCGGCGTACAATCTGCAGCGGTCCGTCCATTTCCTTACACTGGATGCGCTCCGCCGCCATGACGACCTGCATACCGAGGCGTTCCCCAAGCAGCTCGCAGAGCAGGAACGTCTTTTCATGCAAATCTTTTTCAATGATCCGTCCGCCTCTGCCGGTCATCGTGTACTGACCGCGCAGATAAGGACTTTCGTCGCCGCCCGCTCCCGTGCAGTACATTGCCACAGCATTCGGATATTCCTGCTCCACAAAAGCCGCGGAGTATCCGGCGATATCTCCGGAAATCAGATGGGTTCCGTCTGCATTTCGCGTCTGATCCAGCACGGCCGGCTGCGCATTAAAGAAAAATAAAACAGCGATCGGCTCGTTTTCGGTATCGTCTATTCGGATAATGGGTACTTCATGATCCACCGGTCCCTCATCATTGACACTGACCGTCCATCCCTTTTCTGTGCAGATGTTGCGGTTGGCGTTTGCCGCGCAGTAGCCCTTGCCAAATCCGTATCTGGCTTCCTTCAGAGACTGTACCGCATCCTCAGCCGCTTTTTTGGCAGCCGTAAGCGTCAGCTCATGAAGCATCCTGATTTTTACCGTATCCGCCTCTGTGCGGGGAGGCATTTTAGATGTCAGCGACCAGACATGCGGGGTAGAAAGCACATGCGAAGAGTGATACCAGACATCCTCCGGATCCACCTTCGTGATTTCCGCCACCGCGTTTACAACCTTCTCCCGCGCGTCGCCGAAAAGATTGACGCTTTCAATGTTAATGACGGTGATTCTTTTTCCATAGTCTAATACAAGAACTCTTACCGCGGGAGAATCATGAACCCCGGTAAAATTTTCAAACGGTGTCGGAAAAATCTCCTCCGGGTACTCCAGGTATGCTTTTCCGGCGCCGGCCTGTAGCTGTAGTTTTTCCATTCAAATGCCTCCACATACTTATACTTTTCTTTTGCAACTCATGAAATCATGCGCAGTCGAAAACTCTGTCATCCAGTTTTTCTATTATAATTTCACATGATCTTCACATCAAGTGCAAAATCCGTTCCTGAACAGTTACGGCTTTTTCAAAATATTCCGGGGAAAACTGCCGGTTTTCATCGGCCCTCCCCGGAATATGATTTTTCATTCAGACATGATCGCCCTAAAAAAACAATCCCTGCCTGCTATAACGGTCACTTCATCGGACTGCTCCACAGTCCTGGTTCAAACCGTCTGTGAATCAAATCTTTTCTCAGATTCTTCTGTTATTACAGATCCAGATAATACTCGCATGCGCCGATGACGAAGTTCGACGTACCGGACACGGTATAGAACTCAGCCATTACCGGTGAGTACACACCAACCTTGATGGCATAGCAGCCTGCATAGCCAAGGGCGTTGTCATAGATGTACTGCATGATCTCGTTGGTACCTTCCTCGCTGTAGGTATCTACATTGAATACGGTGCTCAGCATCTCCTGGAACTCATCGTTCTCATAGAAGCTTAAGTTATAGCCGTCTGCATAGCCGTGAGCGATTGCGTAGGTCTTCATGAATCTGGAAATTGCATAGTCCTTGTCAGCGGAGCTGTAGATGAGGATATCCCACTGTATCGCGTCGCCTGCCGTATTCTCGATCAGTGCATGATCCAGGGTCACGATCTCGCTCTTGATACCGGCGATCTCAAGGTAAGCCTGTACGACCTCAGCGATGGTATTCTTCTCAGAGTTGTCCTCGGTGATGATCTTCAGAGTTTCGCCGTTGTAGCCGCTCTCTGCCAGATACTGAGCGGAAAGCTCCGGATCATAAACGGTGTTGTAGGTCTCCCAGGTATCCCAGTCAGACTGATAGTCGCCGACTACCGGTGCGCAGTCAACGGTGCACGGATAGTATACACGGCTGCCGAGTGCGTCTGCAAAGGACTCGGAATCCAGTGCATAGTAAACCGCCAGACGCATGTTAATGTCGCTCATCAGAGAATTGCTGCTCATGTTCGGAAGAATGGTCTGTGCCTGTGCATCCTCGTAGCAGTAAACATTGAACTGGCCTGCATAGTCGCCGCCCTCCTCGAAAAGGCTGAGGCTGGTGTCGTCGATTGCGCAGTAAGCGATGGTGCCGGATTCCAGAGCAATCAGTCTCATGGAATCATCCAGAATAAACTGATACTCGATCGTCTGTACATTGCTCTTCTGGCTCTGGTACAGATTCTCCTCGGACTGCCAGTAATCATCTCTTGCTTCCAGGATGCAGGTAGCGCCTTCCTCATAGCTGGTGATCTTATACGGGCCGGTGCCGATCGGATCTACGTTGAAATTATGGCTCTCGTATGCTGTCTGGCTTACGATGTAGGTGCTGGCAAAAATGTTGTCAAATCCATCCAGGGAACTCATCTTCTGCTTAAAGTGGAAGGTTACCTGATAGGTGTCGGTCGCCTCGCAGTAATCAAGATCATCAAAGTCTCTTGCATTTCCGGAATCGATGTAGGTCTGGAAGCTGAATACGACATCCTCCGCCGTAATTTCATTGCCGTCCGAATCGGTCACGCCTTCGTAAATGTTCATAACCAGCTCCGTCTCGGTATCATCCGTAAAAGCCCAGTCCTTTGCGATGATTCCGACAAAGTCGCCGTCATCCGTCGCTACAACCAGAGTTTCAAATACTTCTACTGTGATCTCACTGGATTTGTTGAAGCTGTACGGATCCATGGAAGACGGCACCGTGCCAAGTCCGATGGTGATGTAATCCAGCTTTTCATCCGAATTTGCGGTGGAAGTGCGGGACTCATCCGGGGTCACTGAGGACAGCAGCTCCCACTCATAGGAAGCCTCTTCCGCCTCCTCCGCAAATGCGGTCACGCCAAAGCTTCCCATTGCGACTGCAAGAGTACCTGCCAAAAGGCTTTTCAGGACTCTTTTTCTCGTCATTGTTTTCATGATACTTTCCTCCTTAATTTTTATGTGAAACGCCATCAGGCCGCTTCATTCTAAAATAATTAACTATTAATCTCCTCCGCGCGGCAGCAGGATACAAAGTGATCCTTAGAGAGCTCGCGCAGCTGCTGCGGCTCCTGGCAGCGCTCGGTCGCGTATGGGCAGCGCGCCGCAAATCGGCAGCCCGGCTTCGGGTTGATCGGACTGGAAATCTCTCCCTTCAGCTGAATCCGCTGCATCGGATGATCCAGATCCGTAGACGGGATCGCGGAAAGAAGCGCTTTGGTATACGGATGCAGCGAGCGGACGAACAGCTCCTTTGTCGGACTCTTCTCCACCATCTGCCCCAGGTACATGACCACTATATGATCCGAGATCAGACGCACCACAGACAGGTCATGGGTTACAAACATATAAGAGAGCTTCATCTGGTCCTGCAGATCCATCAGAAGGTTCAGCACCTGTGCCTGAATCGACACATCCAGCGCCGATACCGGCTCATCACAGACGATGAATTCCGGGTTCAGGGCGAGTGCGCGGGCGATCACAACTCTCTGTCTGCGGCCGCCGTCCAACTCGTGCGGATAGGATCTTCTCAGACGTTCGTCGATTCCTACAAGATCCATCAGCTTAATGCTCTCCTCCTGCAGCTGTTTTTTCGTATAGTGACCAGCGTATTTCATCGGTTCCGTCACCGCAGTGTCGATCGTCATACGGGGGTTCAGGCTGGAATACGGATCCTGGAAGACAATCTGCATTTTTTCATGCACCTGTTTTAATTTATGCCCCTTTACATGAGTGATGTCCTCTCCGTTGAGCTTGATCACTCCGTCTGTCGCCTCCTGCAGACGGATAATCGTTCTGCCCAGGGTTGATTTTCCGCAGCCGGACTCGCCGACCACTCCCAGGGTCTGCCCCTTATTAATCGTAAAGGTCACGTCATCCACTGCGTGATTCTGCGCGCCGCCGGGACAGGGGAAGTATTTTTTTAAGTTTTGCACCTCAACAATCGGTTCCGCCATTTTTTATCCCTCCTCAGTCTCTCTTAAACATCTGCAATAGTGGCCCGGAGCAACCTCCTTCATCGGCACTTCCGTGTGGAAACAAGCCTTTGTCGCATAAGGACACCGCTTCGCAAACCGGCAGCCCTCCGGCAGATGGGTCGGATCCGGTGGCAGCCCCGGGATCGGAGTCAGTCTGGTCTCATCTCCGGTCAGGCTCGGGATCGAGTTGAAAAGTCCTTTTGTATACGGATGCTTTGTTCGGCGGAACAGATCTTCCTTCGACGCATACTCGACGACCTCACCCGCATAAACGACTGCTACACTGTCGCAGGTCTCCGCAACCACACCCAGATCATGGGTAATCAGAATCATGGACGTGTTCTGCTTCGTCTGAAGCTCTTTGATCAGGTCCAGCACCTGTGCCTGGATCGTCACATCCAGAGCGGTCGTCGGCTCGTCCGCCAGAATCAGATCCGGGCTGCAGGCCAGCGCCATGGCAATGACCACACGCTGCTTCATTCCGCCGGAAAACTGATGCGGATATTCTTTATAGCGCTCTCCCACGATGCCTACCATCTCCAGCAGCTCTTTGGTACGCCCTACCGCCTCTTCCATCTTCATGTGCGGATTGTGGATCTGCAGCACCTCGACAATCTGGTCTCCCACCGTCATCAGAGGATTCAGTGCCGTCATCGGATCCTGGAAAATCATCGCGATCTGATTGCCGCGCACTTTGCGCATATCCTCCTCGCTCAAAGCCGTCAGGTTCTTTCCGTCGAGCCATACCTCGCCGCCCTTAAACCTGGCCGGAGGCACCGGGAGAATTCTTAAAATAGTCTTGGCGATCGTCGTCTTGCCGGCGCCGGTTTCCCCGACGAGTCCCAGCGTTTTTCCTTTTTCCAGATCAAAGGATACGTCATTGACCGCATGTACAATATTTTTTCCCTGTGTATATTCTACTGTGATTCCCCTGACAGAGAGGAATTGATTTTTCTCAGCCATTGTATGTCCTCCTTATCAGGATCTCATCTTCGGATCCAGTGCGTCGCGCAGACCGTCGCCCATCAGGTTGATGGACAGTACGCAGATGGCAATCGCGATGCCCGGGAAAATCACCATATGCGGATATGCGCTGATGTAGCTGATGCCGTCGGAGAGCATTGCGCCCCATTCCGGTGTCGGCGGCTGAATACCAAGTCCTAAGTAGCTTAAGCCTGCAACCATTGTGATGGAACCGCCGATCTTCATCGTTGTATTAACAATCGTCGGAGAGATGACATTCGGCAGCAGATGGCGGAACATAATCACCCGCTTCGGGCAGTTAAAGGATTCGGCCGCCTCCACATACTCTTTTCCTCTCTCGCCAAGGATCTGGCCTCTCGTCATACGTGCACCGTTCGGGATGGCACTGATGGAAAGAGAAACGATCGTCTGCCAGAGGCCTGCTCCGAAGGATGCTGCTAAAAGCAGAGTCATAAGAGAGCCCGGAAGTGCGCCCCAGATATCGCAGAAACGCATGATCAGGTCTTCTACTTTTCCTCCGAAATAGCCCGCGATACTTCCCACAATTACACCGCCGACCGAGCCTACGATCGCGGCGGTAAGGCCAAGTGCCAGGGAATATCTGCCGCCATAGAGAAGTCTTGAGAAAATATCTCTTCCCAGCTTATCCGTCCCACACAGATGGGCAAGCGACGGCGTCGCAAAGGTATTTTTCAGATCGACCGCAGTCGGTTTATAAGGTGCAATGATTGGTGCAAATACCAGCAATAGTACCACAATCAGAAACATGACGCCGCCCAGCTTGGCGCTCGGGCTGATAAATACCCGCCGGAAGGTTTCCATGAAATTGTTGAAGGCCGGGCTGTAATGCCGTCCGTGATGTCCTCCGTGATGTCCGTCATGATGCGGCCCCTTTTTGTGCGGTCCGCTGTCCTCCCCATGAGGTCCGTGATGTCCGCCTTTTTTCTCTAAATTCAGATCTTTTTCAGCCATGATACTGCTCACCTCCCTGATTTTTTGCCGGATGTATACTGGGCTTTGATCCGCGGGTCAATCCATGCATAGACCAGATCCAGCAGCAGATAGACCAGTGCGGAAAACGTTGCGAAGAACAACGTACAGCCGCGGATGATCGGATAATCGCGGTAGCTGATGCCATCGAGCAGATAGAGTCCGACGCCCGGGATGGAAAACAGTCTCTCCACAATTGCGGAGCCGCATACCACCAGGGCCAGGCTGCCGCCGAGCATCGTGATGACCGGCATCAGCGCGTTCGGCAGGATGTGCTTGCGGACAATCAGGTCTTCACTTTGCCCTTTCGCCCTCGCGGTAGTTACAAAGTCGGAATGAATGACCTCCAGCATACCGGAACGCATCAGTCTGGCCTGTCCGGCGATGCCGCCCATGACACCGGATACGATCGGAAGGATGTAATACTGCGGTCCGCCGATTCCGTATGCCGGAAGCCAGTGAAGCTGAAGGGAAAACAGCAATACGAACATCAGCGCTACCCACATATCCGGCAGGGATACCAGAACCATGCAGACGCCCAGCACACCGTAATCCTGCCAGTGTCCCTGATGCCGTGCCGCGAAGATTCCCAGCGGAATGCCGATCGCCACTGTCAGGATCATCTGGCCAACGCCGATGATCGCCGTACGCGGCAGTCTCGAAAGGATGGTAGACATCACAGGCTCGTTGTAGGTCCAGGAGGTGCCCCAGTCCCACTTGATGAATGAGTTGTAAAGGAAGGTCACAAGCTGCTGCAGGAAAGGCTTATCTATCCCCAGCTTTGCCCGCAGAGCAGCCAGGTCAGCGGCGCTCGCGTCGGAGCCGATCAGCTGTGCAGCCGGATCTCCCGGAGTGAAATAGGTCAGCAGGAAAATAATAATTCCTGCGCCGACCATAATAACGATCGACCATAACAGTCTTTTTACAATGTATTTCCACATGTTCATCCTTCCTTTCGTCAGCTGATCTCGATACCGGCTTTGCCCGCCTGTTTGCTTTCCTCCACCTCGTATTTCGTTCTCATCTCAACGAGGCGTATCATCCAGAGGAAGCCTGCCGCCGCCACGAGGATTGCCGCGTTTTGAATATGGCGGACATCCACCGCCTGCTCATAAACTGCGTAAATCAGTTTTGCTGCCGCCGTGGCTGCCAGCGCCAGGCTGCCGGCCAGAGTCACCTGTGTCATGCGGATGTGGCTGCCTTTGTATTCACTGTAAATCATTTTCCTTCCGGCAAGCAGGCTACAGACATAGATGTATGCCAGCCACAGAAACAGGAAGATATCCACGGACTGGAGCACTGACACTGCCGTCGCATAATTCGCGGCCAGCTGTTCGGTAAAGCAGGATACGTAATACAGGTAAACCGCTCCCGCAAGCAGGATGGCGTACAGAACTCTTTTTCCTATATAGTCCGCTGTCTTTTCCTGATCCAGGTAATAGCACCCCGCGTAAAACCGTTCCACTTTTTTGTGCTTTCCGTCCTGATCAGCAGTCGTATTTTCACGATAGCCTTCAAAATAGCGGTGGTAAAAACCACTGTGCCAGGTGCGGGCGGGCTGGTCTTCATTCCAGGTGCGGTACATCAGCCTGTCGATTCTTCGGATAATCTGATCCTTCAGCTTCATGTAATCACCCCTGTCTGTTTTCCCTGCGGCTGGTAAAAAGCCAGTCTCTGACCGCCTCAATGCCATAGGCTACCGGCCAGGTACATACGTGATTCGTCGCCGGGGTCACTTCCTTTTCCGGCGGTACTACCGAGCTGCCTTCAAATACGGTGTAGCGGATCCGGCACGGATCCGATGCCGCCTTTGCTGCCGCTTCGTTAAGCAGCTGCGGATCCATTTTTGCGTCCCAGCGGTACCTGCCGATCACAGCTCCCTTTTCTTCAAACGCAGAGGTGATGGCGTTCATACCGGGCAGTGCCTTTTTGTCTCCCTCCGATACCAGGATCCAGATGTTCTGATTCCAGAGGACACTGCTGCGGGCCGGATCCCACTGTCCAGCGACCAGCAGAAATCCCGCAAAAAATTCCGGATAGCGGATTCCCAGCTCCAGGGAAGCCATGCACCCCTGTGACTGGCCGGTCGTGTAAATGCGGTCCATATCAATGCTGTACTGTTCTGCAAGCAGATCAATCATGCGCTTGATTGTCTCAATCTCCGGATGGGCCACAAAGTCGTCATCCGTCAGCCGGATCCCTCTGGGGATCTGTGGGCAAAGGACAAAGCAGGGATGTTTTTTCTGTTCCTCGGGCGAGGCCCAGATCAGGCCGCCGTTCCCCTGCGCAAGCGCCAGCATCGGATCGTCTCCGCAAGGTCCCGCGTCATGGATGAACAGCACCAGCGGATACTTTCGGGATGGGTCGTATTCTTCGGGTACAAACAGGTTGAACTTCAGCGCCCCGAGCTTCATCTGCCGGAACTCATCCGCCACCGGACAGATGCTCCGGTTCGATATGCGGAAGATGTCGCTGCCTTTGCAGAGTTCGCCATTCACACTGACAATATCTGCCTTCTGCTTCACAGATACCGCCACCGGCCGCAGCTCCGCCGCCGATCCTGCAGGGCCACCCGGGCCTCCTGGGCCGCCGGGACCACCGGGACCGCCAGGGCCTCCCGGACCTTTCGGGCCATCCTTCGGCGGGCCTCCTGCGTCCATGGTATCACCTGCTATCGGTCCATCCGCTGCCATAGAATCTCTCTGCGGCTGCTTTCCCGGGAGCTTCGGCCCGTCCTTCGGCGGACCTCCCGGACCAGGTCCTTTTAGTCCGCCCGGGCCTTTGTCGATCTGCACACTGGCTGTTTCATCCTTTTCGCTCAGCTGCAGTACCACAAAGCTTCCAGACTGGGCCGGTTCTTTTCCGCATGCATCCGCGCTGACATAAGCATCCAAAATGGTGCGTTTTTCCACCTCATACCCTTCCGGGCGGACCTGACTGCCGTCAAGCTCGAAGTCATATTCCAGGATTGCTCTGGAAATCACCATTCCGTCCGGCCGGTTGGAAGTCATCGCTGTGATGTTTTTGATCGTTCCGTTTCTTCCCATCCTTTCGCCTCCGTCTTTTATCGTTTCTTTCGTTTATATTAACCCTGGGTCTTCGTTTCATCCGAACGTCCCAATATCTCTATATACTCATGCCTGTATTGTCTTAATAAGCTCTGTCCGTTTTTTTATCCTTTACAGATCCTTCAAAGCATTCCTGTCTGCATGGAGTTCATTTCAGTTCATATCCTTCCAGTGAAGTCAGCAGGCCGGGATGCTCTTCCGTAATCTTCAGTGCCAGTCTTTCCGCATCCGTCTCCACCAGATCCGTCATCTGATAACCCTCATCGCCAAAATGCATGGCCAGCGGCGTCTCTGCAGTATAGGGTTCCCAACGACAAATGCCTTCTCCTGTCAAATCTTCAGTAGCATCTTTGTTCGGATCTTTGTTCGGATCGCCGGTCTTCGCAAAATTCGTCCAGTAGGTCTGCATGGCCTCGGACAGTTCAGAATCCAATTCTCCAAATCCCTTGCTGCGGCTATCGAGCGTGCCAAACACATAGACGATTTCGGATGAATGGGGAGTTCCTGCGCCATACGCCGGAGCTCTTCCGTGTGTCGGGCCGCCTTCTTTTTTGGGCTGTGTCCGATCCATGTAATAGGTATAGATCGGCGTGCGCCCCTCCTTCACACAGAGCCTTGCCCATGCCTGGCTCGCCGCGTAGGAAAATCCCCGGAAATACCGGTCATTCGGAAACTGCCGCATAACTTTTCTGGAGAACATCCAGGCATCCCCGGCCACGGTCCCGCAGATAATCGGGATATCTGGATATTCGCCTCTGGCAATCAATTTCCCAGGCACCTCCATCAGAGAAACGCCATCCAGGAACGGCTGGAAATATCCGACTTCAAAGCCTTCGGCGGTATCCTTTGCCGCCTGCGCCATCTTCTCCGAAACTTCTGCCGCATCGCGCGTCAGCATATCCTCAAGCGTCCATCCGAGATGCTGCATTGCCCGCTCGCACAGTGCCATAAACTCTTCCTTCGGCCGGATTGGATCCGCTTCGTTGAGGCCGCCGCCGGATTCAATGATCGCTCTGGAAAACATTCCTTTTGCCAGAGGGGACGTCATCAGCATCCGCGTGGACATCCCTCCTGCAGACTGTCCAAATACCAGGATCCGCTCCGGATCGCCTCCGAATGCATGGATGTTTTCCCGCACCCAGGTAAGCGCCGCAATCTGATCCAGAATACCGGCATTTACCACCTGCCCATTTCGTTCCTCCAGCTCCTTTGCAGCAAAAAAGCCGAACACACCGCAACGGTAATTGATGGTAACGACCACCACGTCCTTCCGGGTCAGGCTCTCGCCATACATCTCCGGATCCGAGGATCTGCCGCCGCCAAAACCGCCCCCGTATATCCAGAACATGACCGGAAGCTTTTCATCCGCTGTTTTCGCCGGCGTGTACACATTCAGGTACAGGCAGTCCTCCGAAATCGGAAAATCTTCTCCCTTTCGATCCTGGATGCAGGCCGGTGAGAAAGTGAAGCACTCCCGTTCTCCTTCCCAGTTTTCTGCCTTCTGCGGAGCCTGGTAGCGGAGCTCCCCAACCGGCGGCTTTGCGTACGGAATTCCGAGGAACATGGTGCATTCCGTCTGTTTTCCCGGCATTCCGACCACAATTCCATTCGTTGTCACCGCTTTTATTATTGTCATTTCGTACATCTCCTAAACCATTCGTTCTTTTAACTTGGTCATATTATACAAAAACCATCTGTCCTTTGCAATTCGTTATATCTCTGCTTCATTCCGTTTTGGAATCCATTTAAAAGCTATTTGGAATCGGTCAGCTTTCAGGCCCAGGGCAGGCTGCCAAAAATGCATAAGTCAAATCGATTGAAACCGGACATTTATTTTGACATCGTTTTCTCCATCTGCTATACTGCTGTCTATAAAGATTATAAACGTATGCAAAGGATCGGAACCGTCACGGATCTTTTCTGAAGTCTGTGTCGAAGCTTTGCATTTTACACCTTACTTATGGTGTTCCGGAAGCGAGGTACCATTATGGAATTAAATTACATCAACGAATTTGTCGTCCTGGCACGTGTGCTGCATTTTCAGGAAGCAGCAGATCTCCTTTTTATCGGCCAGTCCTCTCTCTCGAAGCATATCAAGTCGATTGAAACGGATCTGGGTGAGGATTTGTTCATCCGCTCCAAAAAGGGGGCTGTGCTGTCCGATTTTGGAAAAGCATGGCTTCCTTATGCAGAGCAGATGGTCAGCATCCAGAAAGAGTACACCCAAAATCTGCTTGGCAAAGAGTCGGAAGCGCCGGAGGTCAACATCGGGTATATTCCACTGGTAACACTTTACAATTTCATGCCCTTTTTTAAGGATTATAAAAAGCAGCATCCGCACTGTCAGTACTCTTTTTTGCAAGGCAGCGAAAAGGATCTGATCGACTGGCTGCAGCAGAAAAAGGTCGATTTTATTCTGACTGGAAATTATGAATTCCCGGAGGATCTCTACCAGCAACAGTTCTACACCTGTGATACGCTCTCAGTTGTGATGCCTCAGTCTCATCCTCTCGCGAAGAAAAAATCAGTTCTCCTGGAGGATTTGAAAAGTGAATCTCTGATTGAGTTCCGCCACATGAGTTCGCTGCGCAGCAGTATCAGGAAAGCCGATCCGACCTTCGATCTGCATCCTTCGATCTCCGTCGACAGGGCATCGGTTCTCTTTGACCTGATACAAAAGGGAATGGGTCTGTCTATTCTGACTCACAACATGGCTTCCCATCTGGAAATGGAGGGAACCGTAATCCGTCCCATCACACCGGATATTTTCTACGAGATTTATATGGTCTACCCGATCCGGAAAGCGCCTCTGGTCGCCAGAGAATTTTCTGCCTTTCTCAAGGGATAAAAGATTGGGCTGTCCGCCGCCGGATCAGATCATTTCATTCTGACCCGGCAGCATTTGTTTCACGCAGCGCCCGGATCATTTTACAATATATGAGAAGCTGTCGCCGGACTGCACATATTTCATCGGCACTTCACATCCGATGACGTTTGGCAGATAGCGAACCATATAGCGCATGCCCAGCTCTTCCACGTTGAAATGTCCCATCTCCAGAATGGTTTTCGGTATCCCTGCTGCGCAGGAATCACGCACGTAGGCACTCAGCGTCCAGTCAATGATCTCAAAAGGAATCAGCACATCCGCCTGCTCCTTCCTTACTTTTTTCATCGTCTCATTGTCCGGAATCTCTGTCTTATTGCCAAACGGTCTTGCTCCCTGCACATGCTCGCAGAAGAACACTCTGCGGACGATGGTGTCGTGACTTCCTACTACGCGGATACCGGAAATATTCAGCTTCTTCATCAGAAAATCCGCCAGCTCCGGCACCGTTGTCTGCGGGATTTCATAGAGCAAAGGCTTTTTGGTATCTCCGATGACATATTCCTTCCAGCCCAGCTCATTCATAATTCCGTAGAAAATCCCGTCGATGTTCGCTCCGCCGTGGCCCCCGTGGATGTGGTCATGATCCCGGTAAACAACGATCTGGTTTTCTTCCAGCAGCTTTCTCTTTACCTCGTATACCGGATCGCCTTCCAGCCAGTCCGTCGTATCCTCGTGACTGTAAAAAAGAGGTTCATGACAGATGATCAGGTTAGCCTTTTCCTGCACAGCCCTGCGGATCACTTCGATCGATGCGAAGCAGGTAAGAATAATTCCGCTGCACTCGGCGTCCGCGTTCCCGATCTTTACCACATCACAGGTGTGCGGATGCTCCAGCGGCGGGTGAAATGCTTCCAGCTTTTGAATAATTTCTTTTATTTTCATGGGGTCTCCTTCTATCGTTTTTTATGCAAATTTCCTGTGTATCTTTTCCGAAGGCGTTTTTTCAGGGCAGCTTTCCTTTTGTCAGCTCCCTGATCACACCAGGCTCTGTGACAATCATGCGGTTCATCGGCGAGGATGTCGCTCCGCGGAAAGCCGTGATCGGGTAGCCGTAGGTATCATTCGACATCCCGATGGCGCGTCCGCGGCAGTTCAGATAGCACTGACCGCAGCTCTGGCAGTTTTCCGGATAGGCCAGCACGGACTTGCGGGCCTTCTCATCAAAATAGAAGACATCCATCGGACAAATCTCCACACAGTTTTTGCATCCGATGCAGCGATTCAGATCGATTCTTACCACACTCATTTTCGCTCCCCCTTTCCTTTACGGCCTCTTTCGGGCAGCTGGAAGCCCATTTTTTCCGGCTCCCCGGGGAAATAAAATACATAGCGGGACTGATAAGCTTCCTCTCTGTCGCCTGCCCAGGCATCTGGAACCGGCACCTTATCAAACGTGCTTTCTCCGTTCTCCGCCTTTCTCTGGGTGATGTAGCATAAAAAGTTCTCATCATCCCGGAACGGATAATCCTCGCGGTAGGTCGATCCGCGGCTTTCTTTCCGTTCCAGGCCGGCGCGGAGCTTTAATTCTGCGGAAAGCACTTTGTGTTTCATCTCCAGGCAAAGCCGCAGATCATGGCTGGTAGCTGCCTGCAGCTTCGGAATCACATGGTCACGCATATATTCCACCTGCACCAGCGCCGCTTTCAGAGTCTCCTCGCTTTTGACCACAGTGATCCAATAAGGCGCCATGATCGAATGCAGCACATCGCGCGCCCAGTTCGGGTCAAAGCCATTTTCACGCCCCAGCGGAGCAAGGATTTCTTCTTTTTTCAGCTGAATTTCTTCTTCCGGCAGCGGTGCAAAGCTTTCACCGGCCGCATAGGAAGCCGCCGCGCGGCCAGCATGATCGCCGTCGATCGATGTAAAACAGGACGTGAATCCCACACCGCAAGGATAGGCGGAACCGGACGGGGATGTCGCATGGATTCCGTCTCCTGCTACATAAAGTCCGGCAATCTCCGTTTTTCCGTCCGTCTCTCCGAGACCGCAGAACACACCTGACGTAAGATGGCAGCACATACCGGTCGCTGCTCCCGCCAGTGTACTCGCCGCTACCGGCGTACTCATTTTTCCGGATCGCACTTCTTCCGGGTCTGTCTCATAGACCTTCGAACCGCCGCGGCGGGTATAATTGGCTGTCGCCACATTCTGAATCTCACTTCCATTTGCGAGCGGCACACCCTTTACGGAGTTCTGCACTCGCTTCATGACCATCGCATACCCTTTCGCCGAGGCGTATCCGGCAGCGCTCTCCAGATCTACATCGCCGCCGCACAGCCAGATGTTTTCCAGGTACTGCCAGTGATTGTCCAGAAATACATTGCCCGGCGCCTGGCTGGATGTTGTGTGGAAATCCTCAAATTCCTTTCCCGTAATCGGAAGCCCCATCTCCCAGGCCATATATTCTCCGTCGAAGGTATCGCCGCCGACCGGGTATCCTGTCGGCTTGTAGCTGCCGCCTCCGGTCGCCATGACCACAGCTTTCGCGCTCACAGTGATCACCTGTCCGCTCGGGACATGGAATGCCATCACACCGCAGATTTTTCTTGCGTCATTTGGCTTCGGAACAGCCGCACCTTTTACCGCTCCTTTTGCATTTTGTTCATTCTCTATGGATCCGTTCGAAGGATCTGCCACCCGGCTTTCCGTTGACATACCGATTTTCGCGGCTTCAGATCCTGCCGCTCCGGTTTTCGCCGTTTCAGAATCCACCGCCCCGGCGATCAGATCCGTCACCATCGTGTGTTCCAGATACGGAATCTCATACCGATTCAATACCTCAATCCATTTCTTATGACGGTCAAATTTGTCAAACATCTCCCGGTATCCGACAAAATCTTCCCGCTCGTAAAAATCACCGGCTTCCGCAGCCTTCGGATACTGGGCGAGAATCCCCCAGTCGGTCAGACGCTCATAGATGCCCTTCGATTCCTTCAGCCAGCACTCATACCAGCGCAGGTTGCATAGATAATCGCCGCCGCGTTTCATGGCCTCCTTAAAGGCTTCCTCATCATCTCCACGCTCCGGGTCAAACCAACGAAAGCTTGACGGCCAGGGAGAAAGTCCGGAATAGCCGGGTTTTCCCTTGTCAATCACGAGGACATTCTGTCCGGCCTCTTTTGCGGAGACAGCAGCGTTCAGCCCTGCGAATCCGCAGCCGATCACCACAACATCCGCCTGATAGGACTCTCCATAAGGACAGGTTACCTTTTCCGGTCTCGGCAGTTCCATCATACGAGGGGTACGGGGCGTTTTGTTATTTTCTTTCATGCTGTTCACTTCCTTATTCCGTTTTTTAAAACAGTTCTTCATGCCGCGCGTGCTCCATCACAGCCTTTGTAACATCCGCAGTCTTATCCGGACGCCCGATCAGCACCGCGCCCTGCAGGGCATTTCCCATGAACCAGTACTGCTCCTGGCTGTTGTCCACATCGTCGACGGTTTTTACCAGCCGGTAAGGTACGCCGCTTTGCTTACCCGGATCTCCGATTGCAAAAAGTGTGGTGCCAAACCCATCCAGATTCAGTCCCAGCAGTTGTGACTCGTATGCCAGCCGCTCTCCCGCTGCGTTCGCACCCGCAATCCGTCCCTGCTCGGACGCTTCCGCCCAGAGCTGGAAATTCACGCCGTCATACTGCGCACAGTCTCCGCAGGCGTAAACAGAAGAAAGGCTCGTCTCCATAAAAGCGTTCACAACAATCGCACGCTCCACCTGCATTCCGGCATCCTGCGCGGCCTTCACATTCGCCCGGTTTCCGCAGGAGACAATCACGAAATCCGCCGGGAAGATTTCTCCGGTTTTCAGCTTCACTCCTGTCGCCCGCTCTTCGCCGGTAATGCCCTCAATCTGCACGCCTTCCAGGCATTCCACGCCCAGCGAGGCCATCTTTTTGCGCAGCACTGCGGCGGAATCTGCGTCTGCCTGCCGTCCGATGATCTGAGGCGCAGCCTCCAGCACCGTCACATAAATCCCGTTTTTCAGCAGCTCGCTCGCAGCCTCCAATCCTAAGACGCCGCCTCCGATCACGACCGCGTTTTTAGCGGTTTTCATCCAGTCCTGAATCTTCCGGCTGTCCCAAAGATGACGGATCGTCACCACTCCTTCTTTTTGCCAGCCTTCAAATGGCGGAATGAAGCACTCCGCACCGGTCGCAAAAATCAGGCGATCATAAGGAATCTCGTCGCCGCTTTTCGCAGCATGGACAATCTTCCTCTCCGGATCAAAGGCATCCGCCGTCTCCCCCAGCCGCAGTGAAATTCCATGTTCCTCATACCATCCGGCCGGGTGAAGGTACAGCTCCTCATCCGGCGCATCCGCAATACTGAGATTTTTCGTCAGCATCGGGCGATGAATCGGCAGATAATCCTCTGCTGACAGAATCAGGATCTCTCCCGTCTGATCTCTTTTGCGGATGGCCTCCGCCGCCGATGCACCGGCGACGCCGCCTCCGAGAATGACATAGCGCAGGTCGGTATCCTTCTGGTAAGAGATTTCTTCCTCCTCGACCGGCACGCACTGGTCAAGTCCCACGCCGCAGACCGGGCAGGTGCCAAGCGACGCGTCAAAAATTTCTCCGCAGACCAGACATTTTACAAGCTTCGGCTTCCTGGGATTGGGCACTTTCCGGGCGCTGCACCCGACTCCGAAGCCATAATTCCCGGCATTTTTCAGATCATTTTCCGTCAGCTCCCCTACAAAAAAGCTGCTCTGGATGCCTAAATCAAATCCGAGAAAATCCAGATGCTCTCTTAAGAAATCCGCCTGGTCATTCTGCGTGGAAACCTTATAGAAAATCGACGCCAGCTTGCCTTTGCAGCTTTCCGCTTTCAAAGACGTCACCACATCCCAGATCGCCTTTGCAGGAGTCCCCTTCGAGATCGTCGTTCCAAGAAGCAGGACATCTGCCGAGAGCGCCATGCGGATCGCCTCATTCCGATCCGTGGTGGAGAGGTTACAGCGTGTGACGTTGGAAACCTCAGCCTCCTTCAGGCCATTTTCCACGCAGACCGCGTAATCTGACAGCTCGTTCGTTCCTTCATAGATAATCACCACGCTCGGGTGTGCGGATGTCATTGAGACTGCTTTTCCATCCGGAGACGCTGTTTGTCCCTCTGAAATTCCCGCAACCCCACACACGGAGGCTGTCCCATCCTTTTGTGAATCTGCTTTGGGCATCCCGCTCTGCTGCAAATAAAATGCCAGCATTTCCTCCAGCTTCCCTCCGCTCACCGCCGGTCCTATAGAGGGATAGATGGCTGTCACCCCATGCTCCCGCACAAACGCAACTGCACATTCTGCATCCGCAGCCCTTCCGGAAGCCGCAAGGTCTTCGTAAAAGTCTTTCATTCCAAGATCCCATTGCGTGCTTCTTACCGAATCCGCCTCTGGAAGCTCCAACCCGCAGTACAGGGAACCAAACAGATCCGATGTATAGATACTGCGATCCACCTGGTCCAGCACATACAGTGCCGGGCAAAGCGTCCCCGCTCCAAGCAGCTGAAACTGAAACTGAGAGCCCAACAGCGTCAGCGTACGATTGTTCCGGATCTCCAGGCTCTTCGTCCCCTCCGGCAGGATTTTCTTCAGCTGCTCAAGCACAGGATATGCGGCAATCAGTTCAATCCCGGCATTCTCCTGCAAAATACGCAGTACTGCCTCTCTGCTGTTTTCTTCCGTAAATACAACCAGATGGCTGATCCGGTCAAACGAAACATTCTGCCGGATCTGTTCCATCCACTCTCTCACATAAGCGTCCGGTACCGTTCCAATCAGCAGGCACTCCTCCTGTGCCTGCACCAGATACGAGCTAAATGTCAGTCCGTTCCCCGCATACGACAGATTCCGGAATACGCGGAGCTCACAGTCATTGACTCCAACATACCGGATATCATGGTATATGTCCATATTCTCACCTCTCCGTTCCTTCATTCCTGTAACTTTTTTAGTAATTGTGGCGTTTTTTCAGTGAAAATTATAATAAATGCACAGCAAAAGTACAATTCGATTTCCATAAGGGTCATTCCTGATTGGAATAATTGACGGAATATCGCCGAGTGCGGCTTCCGCCGCAAAACTCCCTCGCCAGGTTTTGCCCCCACCTCCGACTCTGCGCATCAAAAAACTGCGTTAAAAACTGCCCTCGGACAGCTCTTACCGCAGAATCAGATTGCAAGCAAATTATTTCACAGATGATAGTCATGTATCCCCGAGCTCTTCTACCACACGGCAGATCCGCAGCAGAGCTTCTGCGTCTTCTGTTCCCAGACGGTCTATGAGCCGGGCGGTCTCCTCCCGTTTTTCCTTTCGCCGCTGCCCCACACGTTCCCATCCCAGGTCAGTCAGCTTCACGCTCACACGCCTGCGGTCGCACGCCGCCATCTCTCTGACAATGAGCCGGTCTTTCTCCAGTTCATTGAGAACCGCCGTTACGCGCGGGGTTGTGACATGCATGTAATCACGCAGATCCCCAGGGGAAGCCTGCCCCTGGTGCTCGTACAGATAATTGAGGACCATACCCCGCCCGGAATCGGATTCTCCGGAGCGCTTTCTTTTCCGACTCGCACGCATTTTCCAGATTGCATTTGTAACTTCTTCAATCAGCTGTTCTCTGTCCATCTGTCTTTCCTTCTACCTTTCGTTTTGACGTTCTCCGGTCATCCCCCGGTCGCTTTTGGTCACTTTGCAATTATTCTTTAGCCACTCCCCCTTTCATTTTTCGATCAATTTCAGTCATTTAACCGGAATGTATTTCATCAGAAGCTCCTCCAGTTCGTCGTTCGAAATCGCTGTCGGCACGGAAAATCCGGTATTTTCCTCAATCACCCGCGCAAGAGAACGGTATTCGTCTGCCTGCGCGGAGTCCGGCGCATATTCAATAACCGTTTTACGCTGAAGTTCTGCGTGCTGCACCAGATTGTCGCGGGGAATAAAATAAATCATCTGCGTATTAATTTTTTCCGCAAATGCAGTCACAAGCTCTCTCTCCTGATCCACCATACGGGAATTACAGATAAGTCCGCCTAGCTTGGTCTTGCCGGTTTCTGCGTAGCGGCGGATCCCTTTGCAGATATTGTTCGCCGCATACAGGCTCATCATCTCACCCGAACAGACAATATAGATTTCTTTCGCCTTTCCTTCCCGGATCGGCATGGCAAAACCGCCGCATACAACATCCCCCAGAACATCATACAGGACATAATCCAAATCCGATGTATAGGCGCCCAGGTTTTCCAGCAGGTTGATGGCTGTGACGATCCCGCGCCCTGCGCAGCCGACTCCCGGCTCCGGGCCGCCGGATTCCACAGCTCTAATTCCCTGGAACCCTGTGTAGAGGAAATCTCCCAGCTCCACTTCATCCTCGTCCTTTTCCCGCATCGTGTCCAGCACAGTCCTGCGCGCATGACCGCCCAGAATCAGTCTTGTGGAGTCCGCTTTAGGATCGCAGCCCACAATCATCAGTTTTTTCTTATTTTCCGCCAGAGCGGCCGCCAGATTCTGCGACGTAGTGGATTTGCCGATGCCGCCCTTTCCATAAATAGCAATCTGTCTCATAAATTCCTTCATCCTTTCCATATTTGAATGGTGCCGGGATCCTACAGTCCTTCCCGATCCAGCCAGACATCCAGTGCACCGCCCGTCATATTAAACGCTTCCATGGATTCTGCCGGAAACATACTGCCTGTATTGGGAAGCTGCACCCAGCGCACTTCTTTTTTCACCAGCGGCCGCAGGTCGCCATCCGCGCATATGATACGGACAGACGCTGCATTGGCCTGTCTGACAAAGTCATCCTCTCCGGTCAGCTTCTGATCACCAGTCTCCATATAGGACCTGTCCATATCATAAAAACTGAGCACCCGGATCTTTGTTTTTCCGCGGCGAAGTAATTCACGGCGAATCGCATTGGCCGTAAACTGTTCCCCAACGATCAGAATTTCCGGCTCTGTATCCGCCTCATTTTCTTTTCTTGGATCTTCATTCGGATTCCCGGCAGACTCAGACAAACGGGCATCTTTCCCTTGTTTCTCTCCCGGACGTTCCGTATCAGTCATAGGAACAGCTTCTTTCAGCCTGATCTTCAGTGTCTCCGCAAAGTCCGCACCGAATGGTGCTCCTGCCAGATAGGGGATCCCATATTCGCTCTCCATATACCTGGCCAGGCGCAGACCGGATTCGTTTACTACCAGGTTCAGCGCTGCGGCGGATGCCAGCTTCAGATTTTCCGTCGTCTCCTTCCATCCCCAGCGGGAGAGAATCTGAAATCCTTCCTGAGCAAGAAGCGTTTCCAGATCCGCAAAAGATTCCTTTGCCCAGTCAATCGTATTGGCGCCGAGTATATTCAAAGAGCCGGGAATCGTCGGACGCGGTTTCAGAAAAAGGCGTCCCATTGCTTCCAGCGTGCAGCTGATCCCATACAGATAATCCTTTTCACCGTCAATCTTCACCGCCGCCGCGGGAAGGCCGCTCTGCGCAGAAGCGCCCACTCTCTCCGTTCGGAGGCTGTCCGGTTCGTCCATGGAGGTTTGCTGCACAAAGGCCGAACCTTTCGTAATCTTTTCCGCCGCATATTCCAGATCTGAGCCAATCATAGACGCCGACGGTCCATAAGCAAGCAGGACAAAATTCGGTGAAAGCTGCTTCACACCCTTATCAAACGCAAGCATCACCTTCTTTTCCGTACCCGTAATAATATCCTCATTGCGGATGTCTGAATTGAGGACGCGCATTCCAGGCATCAGCCTTCCAAAGCCGCCCCGGCCGCCTCCAAGTCCATGGTGGTCTTCCACTTCCGGCCGGCTCTTCATCCCTGGCCGTCCATGCCCGCCGCGCCCAAACATAAGTGGCTTATAGGTACTCGAATCATCTATCAAACCCAGTCCTTCGGTCTCATTCACGACTGCCTCAAACCCCATCAGATCTGAAAGGCAGGGTGGCAGCACTTTCCACAATCTCTTCATTTAATCAATGTCTCCTTTTCTTTTGATTCATCAAATCCGCCTGTTAAACCAGCCGGCCGCAAGTCTGCACCTCGTTTTCCCAAAACACACTGCTACTCATGATCTCCAAACTCCAGATGTGCGTCCTCAAATACGGTAAGGTCGATGTCATGTTCCTGTTTTACCCGTTCCTTCAGCAGCTCACTGTCTGTTGAGAGAATGACCCACTGGCAGCCGCAGGCAATGACAAACTGCTTCTCCCCATGTTCCATGGAAAGCTCCGCGAGCGCCTCCACGATCTGATTCAGATAGCGCCCGCTGGAAAAATCGCTCATTGACGGACAAAGCAGCGCCGCCCGCCCCTCACGCATCAACGCCCCGATTCTCCGATAGGGCTTATGGCGCAGGCAATTCACAGAACCCACAAAAAGCAGCACTCCCTTCTCCGACAGTTCCTCCAGCAAATGATCTCCTTTTCCCCCGCGGTGAGGAATGCGCCCCTCATCCATGTTTCTATTATTTTCTCTGTTCATTCCTTTCCTCCATATACGATAATTATAGAAAGCAACGCATATTATTTAATTCACATGAGTTAATCATATTCATTAATTATCTATTTGTCAAGCAAAAAAGGACCTGCAGCTCCTCTGTCAAAAAAAGAGCTGCAGGCCGCCTTTTTTCTATGCGCCAAAACGCTTTTATACCATTATTCCGCAGAAAGCAATGCGCTCTCCAGATCCGCAAGCATCGTATCCAGTGCGGTAATCCCGCCTTCTGCGGTATACCACACAGCCGGATGCTCCAGATACACGATGTTGCCATTCTGGTATGCGTCCGTCTGCATCACCAGCTCGTTTTCCATGATCTCCTGCGCCAGCTGCGCACCCTCTGTCTGAATCGCCGCGTCGCGGTCCATCACAAAGATGTAATCCGGATTCTGCTCCAGAATTGCCTCAAACGAAGACTCATTGCCATGTGTGGAGGTCGAGTCCGCCGCGGTCAGATTCTCAAAACCGATCTCCACGCCAATGATGGAACAACGGCCATCGTTTCCAAGCAAATTGAAGCTGCCGCTGGTGCACATACCGACCAGTGCAGTCTTGCCCGCCGCTACTTCCCGGAGCGCCGCGATCCGGTCGTCAAAGGCTGCCATTTTTTCATCAATCTGGTCCTCGAGTCCAAAGATGGAAGCAATGGTCGTCGCGTTCTTGCGGACGCTCTCCACCAGGCCGATTTCACTGTCCGTCGCCAGATACACGACCGGCGCGATCTCGCTCAGGTCGTCATAAATCGAGCTCAGACGGCCGCCGATAAAAATAATATCCGGCTCGCATTCCATGACCGCTTCCAGGTCTGCCTCTTTGATATTGCCAAGGTTCAGAATATTTTCATCCTCCGAGTAGGAAGAGAGGTAATCAATTGAAGTGCTGGCGGTGCCTACCACCCGGTCGCCCAGGCCAAGGTTATCCAGAATGTCCAGAGAGGCCAGATCCAGGATCGCAATACGTTCCGGGTCATACGGAACCTCCACCTCTGCCTCTTCGCCATCCGCATTCAACGCGCTGATGGTGATCGTTTCTGCTTCTTCCGCACAGCAGGCTGTACTGATAGTCATTGCCGCGATAAGAGCGGCGAAAATAAGTTTTTTCATGATTCTTAATCTCCTTTTTTGAAAGTACTGAAACAGTAAAATTTCTTGTAACCGTAAATGCAGGGAACCGTTACTACTTTTTCAATAATAGATCGACAGCGTTTTCCCTTAATCTCAATAGTAGATCGACAGCGGTTTCCCCTCAATCTCCATAATCTCGAAATCTACGTTATAAATGCGTGCCAGGGTCTCCTTCGTCATCACCTCCTTCACGGTACCGAATTTTTCGATTTTCCCGTCCTTGAACGCACAGATGTAGTCCGAGTAAAATGCCGCATAATTGATTTCGTGCAGCACTAAAATCACCGTCTTCCCAAGCTCATCGCAGAGACGACGGACAATTTTCATCATATTGGTAGCATGGTAGATATCCAGGTTATTCGTCGGTTCATCCAGCAGGATGTACTCCGTATCCTGGGCAATCACCATCGCGATGTAAACTCTCTGGCGCTGTCCGCCTGACAGCTCATCAATAAACCGGTCTTCAAATTCTTCCAGCTCCATATAAGCGATCGCCCGGCTGATTATTTCCTCATCCTCCTTCGTTGTATGATTTCCAGAATAAGGAAATCGCCCAAAGGTCACCAGTTCCCGGACGGTCAGCTTCATCTGAATGTTATTCGTCTGGGTCAGAATCGCCAGGCGTTTCGCCAGATCGCGGCTTTTCCACTGCGTGATATCCTTCCCTTCAAAATCCACCTCGCCGCCATCCCGCGCAATCAGCCGGGACAGAATATTTAATACGGTTGATTTACCGGCGCCGTTTGGCCCGATCATAGAGATGACCGCCTGCTTCGGAATCTCAAAGCTGACGCCATCGACTACCGTTTTTCCGTCGTATTGCTTCGTAAGTTTTTTTGCAAACATGGCCTGCTCCCTTCTTTTTATGCACAAGAGTACGCAAAAAATATACCTGCTTTGCCTGCATCCTGATTCTCCGATTTCGCCAGCATCTTCACTGCGCTTCGGCGATGAAATTCTCACCTAAAATGCGAGATGACCACATCCGCAATCAGAGATTGTGGACATACCAGGCTCCTGCATTACTATTATCTTCTCGAATTCCTCAGTATCAAATACAAAAAATAAATCCCGCCCCACAGGGTAATAAATACGCTGACCGGTACGGAGTATACGAACACCCGCTCCACAACCAGCTGTCCCGCGACCAGCACCAGCATGCCAAACAGCGTGGAGCCGAGGATCAGCTCCGAATGACGATAGGTCTTCAAAAGCTGCCGCGACAGGTTCGCAATAATCAATCCGAGAAAAGAAATCGGCCCGACCATTGCCGTCGCCACTGCGATGTATAGCGTCACGCACAGCAGAAGCCTGCGGATACAGCTGTCATAGTCAACGCCCAGATTAATCGCCTGATTTTTCCCAAGCGTAATCACATCCAGCAAAGCCAGATCCTTTCGGAAAAGAAATGCCAGAGCTGCAAGTACAAGCACAGAAAAAACAATAATCTCGGTATTGATATTGTTAAAGCTCGCGACCAGTGTTGCCAGCAAGGTGTCATACTCATTCGGATCCATGACGCGCGTCAGCGTCGACTGGATGCTGGAGAAAAAGGAGCTCAGCACCGTGCCGACCAGCAGGACATAAAGAACATTGTGCCCGGTCTTTTTAAACAGATAGCTGTAGATAATCGTCGCCGTGATTCCCATCAGCACCAGATCAATGCCAAACGCAAGATTCGATTTTGTCATGATAAAGCTGGTTGTGCCAAAGGCAAAAACCACCGCCGTATGAATCAATGTGTACAACGAATTCATTCCCAGCAGACACGGCGTCACAATCGTATTGTTGATAATCGACTGAAACACGATTGACGCGCTGCCGATGGCAAACGCAGTAATCAGCATCGCTGCCAGCTTTGGCGTGCGAATTTTCATAGAATAGTGAAACAGCTTCGGATTGGCAAATTTCACACCAATTGTCATGTAAAGAACCGCGGCCAGCATTACAAGTATGCCCAGGATGGTCAGTTTCCGGAGGTTCGAAATATTACCTTTCATTTCAAAGTTCCTCCTTCCTCTGCCTTTTTCTGCACACCAAATTGTTTGCTGAGAAATTCTCCGACACGGACCGCTTTCCGTCCATGCTTCAGGCGGTACATCAAAAGCCCGATAAACAGGATACTGCCGAGAATACCGATGATCAGCTCGATCGGCAGTTCATAAGGCGCAATCACCACACGTCCGATCATATCGCATACCAGCACAAAAATCGCCCCAAAAAGCGCTATATCCGGCAGAGTCCCCCGAATCTTATCACCCTTGAACATCGCAACCAGATTCGGCACAATCAGGCCGATATAAGAGATAGAACCAACCACTACCACCACGCTCGCCGTGATCAGCGCGGCAATAGTCAATCCGCCAAACAGCACGAAATTGTAGTGGACTCCCAGGTTATTGGAAAAATCCTTTCCCATACCGACAATGTTAAAATGATTCGCGAATATGAAAGCCAGAATCAGCATCGGCACCACCAGATACACCAGCTCATAGCGCCCGCGGATGATCATCGAAAAATGCCCGACCGTCCAGGTAGAAAGTGCCTGCGTCATTTCGTAGCGATAGGCAAAATAATTTGTAATCCCTGTAATCACGTTGCCAAACATAATGCCCACCAGCGGCACCATCACCACGTCCTTAAACTGAATCCGCTGGATAAACCAGACAAAAATCCAGGTGCCCAGGATCGCGGTCGTAAACGAAAACAACGCCCGGCTCCAGATCGTCGAATTCGGCATAAACAGCAATGCCAGTAAAATTCCCAATTCCGCAGAGGAGATCGTCGCGCCGGTTGTCGGCGAAACAAACTTATTCATGCAAAGCTGCTGCATAATCAGCCCCGCCACACTCATGCCCATACCCGTACATAAAATTGCCAGCAGCCTCGGCAGTCTGGACGCCATAAAAATCAGCCACTGCCCGGAATCTCCCGCGGCCAGGCCTGCCAGATTCACATCAATCACGCCGACAAAGAGTGAGAAAAAAGAAAGTAAAATCAGTGCCAGTCCAAGCAGCACTGTGCTCCGGTGTTCTTTCAAAAATCCTTGTTTCATGTAAACCTCCGCAAAAAAAAGCCCACTATAGAGTATAGTGGACTGCTATCCGGTAAGTTCTGTTAGCTTTTTTGTTAGTTATATCTAATTTCTGTTAGGATAATAACACAGTCAGATAAAGAATGCAAGCATTATTTTCATGTTTGTGTTATTACGTTTCGGCAGGGCAAAACCCGGCAGTCGCACACGATTATCGGGCCGGATGTTCCTCTCGCAGACCTGCAATCGAGTAGGAAGCAGCCTGTCGGCTCCTACTCGCCCGCGCGGCGCTGGATGTCCAGTGGACATCCGTTTAGCGCCGACCGAAGCGGAGCGAAGACCCGGGTGCGGCTTTAGCCGCAATACACCTTGCCCGGCTCTGCGCATAAAAAATCCGCTGACCCCTTCATGGAAATCAGCGGATTTTTTCATCATCAGAACCCTGCTTTTTTCTTTGTTTCTTTCCGGATGCTGATAAAGCTGTAGATAAACGCCAGCACTTCCGAAATCCACATCGCGTACCAGGTATAGGAGATCCCGAGGAAGTTTGTGAACACCCATACGAGCGGCACAAGCACCACCAGCTGACGGATCGCGCCGCCGATCATGTTGATCACGCCATTGCCGAGGCCGGAGCCAAAGTAGCCGAAGATGATCGTCATGGTCGCGAAGACGAAGGTCACAGATATAATCCGCAGTGCCGGTACGCCGATCGCGAGCATTTCCTCACTTGCCGCGAAGAGACCGAGCAGCTGCTTCGGGAATGCCAGGAAGATTACCGTGCCGATCAGAGCCATCACAATACCGGCCGGAACGACACATTTCCACGCCTGCTTGATCCGGTCCTTATTGCCGGAGCCAAGGTTGAACCCGACAATCGGAATCGTCGCCTGTCCAAGTCCGTTCATCGGCATCATCAGGAAGTTCTGCAGCTTGTAGTAGACGCCAAAGAACGCAACCGCTGTTGTGGAGACAGACATCAGAACTGCGTTTACTGCGAAGGTCATCACACTGCCGATTGCCTGCATGACAATGGTCGGCATGCCGACACGGTAGATCGCCTTCACATCGTCCATATTAAAATGATATCCCTTAAAGTGTACATGGATCACCGGGTTTTTCGTCTTGTTCAGCACCAGGGCTACCACCGCGCCTGTACACTGTCCGATAACCGTGGCGATTGCAGCGCCGCGGATGCCCATTTCCGGGCAGCCAAGCAGGCCGAAGATCATGATCGGGTCCAGAATGATATTGATGATCGCGCCGGAGATCAGGGAAACCATGCTCAGGATCGTATCGCCGACCGCCTGCAGAAGCCTCTGTCCATAGGTCTGAATAAACGTACCATAACAGAAGATTACACAAACCTGCATGTACTGAATGCAAAGCTTTCTCAGATCCGGATCACTGGTCATTAACGACGCAATCGGCTTTGAGAAGAAAATCCCGACCAGAGAGAAAATCAATGCCGAAGCGATATTCAGAATCAGGCCGGTGGTGGCTGCCCTGCAGGCGTCCTCCTCTTTCTTCGCACCGACATATCTGGACAAAAGTGAATTCAGTCCGACATTGGTACCGACGCCAACCGCGATCATCAAAAACTGCACCGCATACACCAGTGAAGTAGCGGTCAGCGCCTGCTCCGAATATCTCGATACAAACATACTGTCTACAATGTTATAAAGGGACTGCACCAGCAAAGATAGCATCAGCGGTACCGACATCGACAGCAGCAGCGAGTTCATCGGCATGACTGCCATTTTATTCTGTGAGCCGCCTGCTCCGTGTGCACCACTCTGCGGACTGCCTGATCCGCCTTTTCCGCCCGTGCTCTGTCCGCCTGCTGCGCCCTTGCCCGCTTGTGCGGATGTGTTTTGTCCTGCCTGTTTTGTTTTACTCTTTCCCATTGTCTTCTACTCCTTTTAAATTCTGGTAAATACGCGAGAGTACGCGCATAAACTGCTCCTGCTCCTCTTCCGATATCCCCGCAAATGCGGTCTCGTCCAGCTGCTTCATATACACATCCATCTTTTCACCCAGATCGGTGCCCTTCGATGTGAGAAACAGCTTCTTTTTCCGTCGATCGTCCATCTCCCGCTCGACACGGATCAGACCGTCCCGTTCCATCCGTTCGATCAGGCCGGAAACTGTGGACTTGTCCAGATCCCAGGCTTCGCAGACCTCGGTCTGCGAACAACCGTCATTCGTCGCCAGATACTCCAGAATGTGCGGCTGTCCCCGCAGTAATCCGATGTCTCTGGCCTTGTGCAAAATATATTTGCTGAACTGCCCTTTTGTCAGGGCAATCCGGACATGCAAGCTGTCCATTCCCTCTCTCCTCTCCTGTCTGGAATTCCGTATGGTCTTCCGGTTGGAATTCCATTTGATATTCTGTTTCATTACCTGTTTCGCTTTTCGCTTTTCGCTTTTCGTTTGAGTTATTTTGTTTGGTTTTCTGTTATTTCATTTCTGATACGATTCCGCATATTATTGGTTTGTATGCAAACCGTTTGCTTACCAACTATTATACGCGCATATTTCTGTTTGTCAACAGGAAATTTACAGATTTGAGTCAATCCAGACGGAGAACGCTTTGCTTCCCTGGTCGTCACGTGATCTGAGCTGCAGGATTTGCCGGAAAATTTCTTTCGAAATTCAGCGTATAAAAAATCGCCGGAACACCCACAGACAACGATAGCTGTGTTCCGACGGTTTTCTGGTTTTTTGATTTTCTGATTTTTCGGTTTTACGATTTTCCAGCTTTACGGTTTTCTGGTTTTACGTTTTTCTACATTTGACCAATTTTTTCAACGCAAAGTTTCGCACTGCCCTTTTGTTTCCTGATCTGATATTTTCCGGGAGCCAGATCTGTTTGTTCCGTTCCCAGTCTGACCTGACACTTCGCAGGCGTTTCGATCTCCATTCTGACCTGCTCCTTCTCACGCTTCCAGCTGCAGGATACGGTTCCGAAAGGCAGCTTCAGGGCCGTCTTTGCCCAGCTGACTTCCCGGTCTGTATCGGGCATAATCAGGATCCCATCCCGCATCGCATGGTCGATCTGGATTCCGCCGATATGCCGGTATATCCAGTCGCCGACACTTCCCAGTGAATAATGATTCATTGAGGAATCGGTCGGATGGCCGTCCGACAGCACCGCCATCCAGCTTTCCCAGATGGTAGTCGCTCCCTGCTTTACCTGGTACAGCCAGGAGGGCGGCTCCATCTGATAGAGAAGCTCATAGGCCAGATCGGTATAGCCATTATCACATAAGACATCCAGAAGATACGGGGTTGTCACAAAGCCGGTATCCAGCCTGGTTCCGTTGCTTCGTATCAGCTCTGAGAGCTTTTTGGCCACCTTTTGCCCCAGCTCGCCGGTCACGATACCGGCATAGAGCATGATCACATACAGTCCCTGAAGATTCCCTTTCACGGTGCCGTCCTCGGAAATATACTCTTCGCGGACAGCAGACCGGATCTGCTCCAGCAGCCTGGATGTCTGAGAGCGTTTTTCCAGAAGAGCCTGTTTTCCTTCCTGCTCTTCCTGAACTTCCTTATTTTTATCAGAGAGCAGTGCGTCCAGCACCTCGATGTAAGCACCAAGCGTCACCGCATAAAATGATGAGCTGATGACCTCTGCGGTCGCCGCGCGTCCCAGCGCCATTCCGTTTTTCTGCTTCATAAAGCTTGGTATCAGCCAGTCGCCGTACTGATGCCCGCTGCGCCAGAGATACGGGCATCTCGCCTTTTCCTCTTCGGTCATGGATTCATAATTTTCCGGCAGAATTTTCCGTGCATTTTCGATAAATCCGAGCCAGCGCTCCATCATCTCCAGATTTTCTTCCAGAATGGAAAGGTCGCCCGTCTTGCGGTAAAGGTACAGCGGCACCAGCACACAGCTGTCGCCCCAGGCAGCGGACGTATTGTCCTTCCGCTTCTGCGCGTTCCGCTGAATCTGGTCATTGATGGGAAAAGCCGGCACATAGTTTGGAATTTCTCCATCCGGCCGCTGCTCTTCGCGCATATTCGCCAGCCAGCCTTTTAAGAAGCCTCTGACATCCGCGTAGCAGGCAGCGGTCGGCGTAAAGATCTGGATGTCTCCAGTCCAGCCCATCTTTTCCCGCTGCGGACAGTCTGTGGGAATACTGACAAAGTTGCTCTGCATGCTCCAGCGAATGTTATGATCCAGTTGATTGAGTGCTTCTTCCGAACAGGAAAATTCCCCTATATAAGACAGCGGTGTCCCCACCACATCCGCATAGATCGATTCGATTTCGTCCTCTGTCACTCCCGTAATCCTGACATATCGAAAACCATGATAGGTAAAGCGGGGGGCAAATTCCACCGGCCAGCTGTCACAGATCAAAGCATCCCGCTGCTGCTTGTTGCGCCCTACAATATTCTGAAAGAATTCCCCATTCTCGTCCAGGGCCTCGCAGTGCTCCAGAACAATCTCTCTTCGCCCCTGCGCGTTTAGCTGAAGGCGGACGGTTCCCGCCATCGTCTGCCCAAAATCCGCGATCAGATCTCCCTTCGGCGTACGCATCAGCGTTCCTTTAAGGGAATCCAGAACTGCAAGCGGACGAATCGGCTGCGCCACCAGATTGCTCTTTGTTCTCAAAGCTTCATCCGGAATCAGACAACGGCTTCCAGCTGCCTGCTCTGCGCTCCGGCACCGCTTCCATTCCTGCGGAAGCATGGTCAGATCCCATTTTTCCCCAATATATAAATCCGCGTACCGAATCTGGGATTCCCGGCACTCAAAGGTCTCATCCGTGCATAAAACCATCGGCTCCCCCTGTGTCGTTTTTCCCTGCTCCCAGAGCTCTGCCTGTGCCAGAAGAGCCAGCCGCTCACCATACTGGCAGCTGTCGCCGGAAAGACCAATCCGTCCGCTCCACCAGCCGTCGGCCAGAAGAAAACGGAGCTCATTCTCTCCTTCCTGCAAAAGCTCTGTGATCTCATATCTCTGATAATACAGTCTTTTCGGATAAACCGAAATCTCCGGAGCCATTCTGCGCGTATCCGGTCTTTTCCCATTCACGTATACCTCATATACGCCGCGAGCCGTCGCGTACAGAACCGCCTGCAGCGGGCATTTCTCAAGGAAAAAGGTCTTTCGGATTTCCTGTACAGGGCGCAGCTTCTCTTCCTGCAGCGATCCCCATGTAGCAGGGTTGAAAATCTGGTAAAACAGAATCTCCGGCTCTCTGACGGCTGCCTCCTGGACCGGTTCAATCCAGGAGGCCTGCCATCCATTTCCCAGAAAACCGGTATCAAAGCGGGCTTCCATTTCCGAAGCCTCCGCTTTCGATCCGGAAATAGTTCTGCGGACACTCACTCTTACCAGATAGGTAGTATGCGGCAAAAGCGGTTTTCCCTGATAGTTGAAATAAATATCGCCTTTTCCGACATGATGCCAGTCCGTTTCGCAGTCGTGGCTCACAACAATTTCCGTCTCGTCCGCAAAACCGCCCTCGGTATATATGGCAATCTGCGGCGAAGTATCGTCCGTAAACGCGTATCCCGGCTGACCACATATCTGAATCTCTCTGATTTTCAGTTCCATCTGTTACCTGCCCGTCCGGAATTCCAGCTGTAATTCCCTGTTTTTCTCTTTTCTGCGGAAATGCTCCGCGATCCTCGGCTGATTCATGGTATATGCCACAAAAGCCAGCACAAATACGCCGGAAATCACCTGCGCAAGGTTGGAATCCATCTTCATACACACAAAACCCACACTGATGATTTCCATGCTTACCACTGCCATCAGCACGCCGATGGAGCGGTTGGAATATTTGCCCAGGGTAATCGCCACCATGTTCGGCAGCACCGCTGAAAACATCAGAATCGTAGATTCCATATTCTGCGCGGCGGTCACCTCGTAATTCTGTCCCAGGTAGAACAAACCGGCTACCCCTAAAAACACACCCACAATCAGGTAACGGATCAGCACGTTCCGGATTTCCTTCACACCGAAGCTGACCGCTATTTTCTGACCATTGGAAAGTGCACGGTCATTAAAGCCGAACTTTGTGAATTTCAGGATCGCCCAGTAAACCACCAGTACGATGCCGGTAATAATAAACATCTGCGGTTCTCGGGCATACCATGTATAGGTCGGCTTTGTGAGGACAGAGACCCCTCTTCCGTTATTCAGAATCTGCGTCAGAGCCTCGCAAATCATCAGATATACCAGGGAATTCACGACCGGCGGCAGACGAAGGACCACATACATCACGCCCTCCAGAACACTTAAGACCGCTGCGGATGCAATGACCGCCACTGCCAGCACTCCGATCCCGTACTTATTCTGTACCGCAAAATTGCCTCCGATGATGCACGCAAGATAAACAATTGCGCCGATGGCAAAATCGAATCCCGAGCTCGAAGAGTGAAAGCCGATGGCTACCGCCACACAGATAATCACGCAGGACAGCTTCAACATGTAGATAAACATTCTCGTAGTCAGAAATGAATTTCCTGTCGCAAGAGAAATCACGGCAAAAATCAGGTAGAGTACAACCGGCAGAGCCACCGTTTTTATAATTCTTTGTAATACAGTATCCTTATTCATAGGTCTCCTCCGGAGCCGCACCTGCCGCGGAGCTGCCAGGTTATTGCCGCGGCGGCTCCCGCAAAGCGGGCCTCTATGTTTTCGAACCATTGTAACTGTTCCGCGCTTTGGTGCCTTTGCAGTTACAGACAGTTCACAATGGGTTTCCTCCTTAGCGGAGCGCGCATGTTCTGCGCGGCTCCGCTAAAGTCACCTTTCTTATTTCGTATGATCTTCTGCGTTCTTAAAGTCACATCACTTAATTCGCACAATCTGCTGCGTTCTCAGAATCGCATCGCTTACTTCGTGCGATCTGCTGCATTCTCAGAATCGCATCACTTTTTTCGTACGAACTGCTGCATCGTCAAGGTCACATCATTTACTTCGCATTCTCTGCTACATTCTCAAGACTCAGACCTTCAATATAGCTCTTTACGCCTTCAAAGGTAGCTTCACTGTTAAAGGAAACGATCATATCCTTTACAGCATCCGCGGAGATATAATATACCGGGTCGTCAAAGTTGCGGATGTACTCTGTGTAGATTTCGAAATCCTCTTCGTTCTGGATGAGGAAGGTCGGGGACTGAATGTTTACGCACTCGTCAGCCGGGTAATCCTCATACATGGTTCCTTCGATCGCGTTGATCATCAGAGCCACATTTACGCCCACGCTTGTCGTCAGATTGTCAGAGAACATTGCCACAATCCCGGAATCAATCGCGTCTGCCATGCTCTCGTCGGTGCCGTGTCCCATGACCACCGTCTGCCCGATCAGGTTATTGGTATAAATCTGCGGAACGCCGAAGGACATTACGCTGAGCGGGCAGTAGATGACATCATAGTCCGCCGCAGCCACCGCAGCCGCTACTGACGAAAACAGGTCCGACCACGCTGTCTGGATGAGTTCATAGGTAATCCCTGCCTCTTCAAGGACTGCTACAGAGCCTTCCACCATCTGGTCGCTCTGATCCTGCAGACCCTGAGAAGGAGCCGCGATCAGCACGCTCTCATAGCCGCTTTCAATAATATAATTCGCATATGCTTCTCCCAGGAAGGAGTAATCATATGTCCCGAGGCTGCCCAGATAATAATCCAGCCCGGCAGCGAATTCCCGGTCATCTTCATCGCCTAAGCGTCCCAGCATGATGGAGCAATATACTTCATTATCCTCACAGATCTGCGCCCAGCTCTGGAATCCTTCATCAGACGCAACCGCGATGCCATCGACTCCCTTGGAGCACAGGCTCTCAATTACATTGATCATATCCTCTACACTGTCTGTGTAGGAGACGCACTCTACGGTAATGTTCAGGTTGTCTGCAAGATAGTTCAGGTAGGACTCCAGATAGGTGCCCTGGTCATCGCTCCAGTCATAGAGTACAAATGCAAGCTGAAGCGGATCCGCGCTGTCATCACTGGCCGCCGCGGTAATTCCTCCCAGGGATGCCGTTGAAATACACAGTGTTGCTGCCATTGCTGCCGCAAAGCCTTTTGTTAATTTTCGTTTCATAGATCTGTTCCTCCTTTTTTGTTTTCCTTATGTTTTTTGATTTTACGCAGTCCTGCGCATAATTAACGGCCTGAACCGTTCAATTACTGTTAAACTATAAATAAATGAATCACCTATTCGCCTTATCTGGGCAGCGCTCCCTTCGTCCTCTCGGTGCTGATGTAAACCAGAATCATGAAGATAATGGCCTTAATCAGGGCTACCATACCTGTACTGAAGCCGCTCATCGTCAACCCGTTTCCAAGCACAGTGAAAATCAGTGCTCCATAAATGGCCGATGAGAACCGGGACTTTGACCCGCCGGAAAGAGACATTCCGCCGTAGATCAGGGCGATCATAACATTGAACTCCGTGCCGGATCCGCTGCTGCCTGTGACACTTCTGGTACGAACCATGCTAAAGAAGGCTGCCACTCCGGTATAAAACCCGGTAAGTGTAAACGCAATCACCTTGTATTTTGTCAGATTCACGCCCAGCTGCGCCGCCGCCACCGGATTTCCTCCGATTGCCTTGTTAAATTTCCCTACCTTTGTGTAGTTAAACAGATAGAAGCTCACTGCCCCGCACAGGATGAGGACGGCAATCTTTAATATAGTATTGTCATAAACCGCGTACTCGTTGGAGATTTTGTAGGTCTTAATATTCCCGGCAAAGGTCAGAATACCGCGGAGTACAAACATCATGCAGAGGGACGGCAAAAAGGGAAGAGTGCGGAAATTATCCTGCAGAATTCCATTGATTACACCAATCACGGTGCAAAGCGCCAGGATGGCGAGCAGGCCAGCCAGTATCGAATCCGTGGCGTTGACCACCAACGTTCCAACCAGCATCCCGACGCCAAACATTCCTCCGATGGAAATATCCATATTGCCATGCGCATATACAAAAATAGCTCCCATCGCAATCATCAGGATGTAGAATACCTGGTTTGTCAGAACCACGATGTTTTTCGAAGTCAGAAGGCGTCCCTGGCAGATGATCTGGAAAAAGACAACAACGACAATCAGCCCAATCAGAGGAGCAAGCTCCTGTATGCGTTCATTCATTTTATGTGATTTTTCTGCATTTTTCATCTTCATCACCTCTCAGATCATGCATTGAATAATCTTCTGTTCTGTCAGGTCCTGGCTTCGCTCAAATTCCCCGTTGATTTTTCCATCCTTAACCACCAGAATACGGTCGCACATACCGATCAGCTCGCTCATTTCCTCTGAAATCACCAGCAGCGATTTCCCCTGCTTTTTCAGTTCTGTCATCAGCTGATACATTGCGCTCTTGACTCCGATATCCACACCGCGGGTCGGACAGTCCAGAATCAGCACATCCGTATCCACGCCCATCCAGCGGCTGAAAGCGACCTTCTGTTTATTTCCGCCGGAAAGAGTGCTGACAAACTGTGTCATGTCAAAGCATTTGATGCGCAGAAAATCAATCTGCTCCTGGGCAAACTTCTTTTCTTTTTTACCGGAAATAAACGGCCCGCTCTTTACACGGTCATAAGCGTTGATCAGGATATTGTTCTTAATAGAATCACGCAGAATCAGGGATTCCTTATCTCGGTCCTTTGACACATAACCGATCTTATCGTGAATCGACTGCAGCGGATTTTTGACCTCCGATCCAATCTCCGGCAGGGACACTTTTCCATAAATAGGTGTCTCAATCCCGTAGGCGAGCCGTCCGATGTCATGAATTCCGCTCTCCGAAAGACCGCTGATTCCCAGGATTTCACTCTTATGTAATTCCAGATTGATGTCATACAGCACATGGGTGCAGACATGCTCCATCCGCATCCGGACTTCCTTGTCAAACGTACATGCATAATCTGCACGGTAGTAATCGCCTTTGATTTCACGGCCTACCATTTTCAGCTTGATATCTTCCGCGTCAAACCGCTCCTTTGGTATCGTATCGATGATGATGCCGTCTCTTAAAACCGTCAGAATATTGCAGATACTCATCAGCTCTTCCAGATCATGGCTGATAAACAATACGCTGTTGCCCTTCTCGGCCATCTCCTTCATAATCCGGTACAGAATATTCCGGCCGTTCAGGGAGAGCGCTGTCGTAGTCTCGTCAATGATCAGAAGTCTCGGATTCGAGGACAAGGCCCGGACAATCTCAATCAGCTTGCGCTCCTCAAACGAATAATAATCAATCAGATCCGAAGCCTTAATGTTTTCGATGCCTGCCTGATCAATCAGTTCCTGCGCCTGACGGTTCATCTTACCGACATTCATAAATCCTGCCTTGCAAAACAGATGCTCACGCCCTAAAAACAGATTCTCAGCAACGGTAATCCCGCTGATGGTACCCATCTCCTGGACAACCATTGACACGCCGGCCTCCGTAGCCTTTACCGTGTCTGCCGGCTGATAAGGCTTTCCCAGGAACTCCATCTCGCCGCTGTCCGCGCTCTGCATGCCGGCAATGATGGACGAAACGGTAGATTTCCCCGAACCGTTCTCACCGATCAGGCCATGGATCTCGCCGCTTCCAACGCTGAAATTTACCTGCTGCAGCGCCCGGACCACTCCGAATGACTTGTCCATATTGGAGATTTTGATAATCGTCTCCGCCATTCTGTTACCTCCTTTGTTCTCTGGACTTTTGAGAAGTGTTTCCTTCTCATGATCGGACAGGGTACCCTATCCGATTCGCGCGGGCAGCAAAGCTGCCGAAATTCTTTTCGCGCTCCTGTGCATCATATAAAACGGCAGTCACCGTTTTGCTACACTTTTCGTTTCTCTAATTCTCCACATAGAACCGTTCGATTTTATCCATCGTGCAGCCGCAGGCTTTCCGAAGGCTTCCATCATCGATCACCTGTTTCAGCTCCGGCGGGCACCATCCGCTTAAATCCCGGTAGCCGTATTCCAGATATCCATGCGGCATATTCTTCACCAGATGGCATACCACCGGATGCCCGAACTGCCGAAGCTTTTCCGCAAACAGTCTGCCCTCCTCCCGAAGGGAATCCTGCTCCGCCAGAAAGATCAGCGTTTTCGTTGAGGGATCCAGATCCTCTTTCCTTGCATAAAGCGGAGAAATCAGCGGATCTGATCGCTGTCCGGGCGGCGCATACGCATAATTAAAATAAGAAAACATTGGCTCGTCGGATTCTTTCGCCAGCTTTTTCTCCATAGGCGGCGTCACCAGATCCAGGAACGGGTAGTTTAAGAAGCGTTTTTCAATCCGGAATCTGCCTTCCCGCCAGGCGCGGATGCTGACCGCCGATGCCAGGTTCGCGCCCGCACTGCAGCCAAAGGTCATGATCCGGCTCCAGTCAAACAAATATTCCGCGTGCTCAATATAGTATAAAATCGTCTCATAACAGTCGTCCAGGGCAGCCGGAAAAGCCACTCCCTTACGATAGCCTACCGACACCACATTGATCCCCAGCCTGCACCGCAGCTCATCATACAGAGCATCCTCCACACAGCAGCCGCCAAAGCAGAAGCCTCCGCCATGGAACGCAAACAGAATCGAAGCATTCGATCTTTCCGCCGGATAGAAGGCCGTAAGGATTTTCCTTTTTGCCAGAGGGATTTCCACTCTCTGACCATGAATTTCCATCTCACGATTCACTTTGTCTGTCTGCTCTCGGGTCTGGCTTACAATACGCGCGATTTCCTCCATCTTTTGTTCTGTCACGGCTTCTGTCTCCTTATGGTTCTGGTGTTATGTATGAATGATGTCTGTTTTTACCTCTGTAATTAATGTTGACTTTTTTTCGTTTTGCCTTTATCATAATTCGCAAAAGGAAAGAAAGCCGGCCGTTTGCCAGTTATGAACATTTTGTACATTTTTGTTTGTTTTTTCGTTCTTTCTTTGTATGTTTTGGATTATAGCTTATATCGTTTATTAATGAAATACTATAAGGTCACAAGAAATGTTGTTTATTTTTACTTTTTTGAGGTGATGGTATGATCGTATTTGAAAACGCGGTAAAGGAGATGCTGCCGCTTACAGTACTGGAGAGGGCATTTCAGTATGTCTACGAGAACAGGCTGCCCTATGAGCATGCGGATGAACTCCCGGAAGTAAAGGCAATCCTCTCCGCTGATTCCAATGCAGAGAGGATTGCCTCCAGTATTTTTAACCACCTTCCCAGTACACAGCAGCTAACAGAAGCAACCATGTTCCGGCCTGACACCGATGTACTGGTCAGCTGCCATATTCGCTATCATCCGGCCATTGAGCACTGCCATGATTTTTTCGAGATTCAATACGTCCTGACCGGATCCTTCCGGCAGGATATCGCCGGTCAGGAAATTCAGATGAATGCAGGCGATTTTTGCTTTATCGCGCCCAATGTACCTCATAATCCGTACGTTTTCAGCAATGACTGTCTGTTCGTAAATCTGCTGATCCGCAAGGGGATCTTTCCGCACGCTTTCCTCAATATACTCTCCTCCTCCGACCTGATCTCCAATTTTTTCATGCGTGCGCTGTATTCTGAAAAGAGCAATCCCTTCCTGGTCAACCACACCGGCGGCGATGAAAACATCCGTCTTCTTATCCTGCGGCTGATTGAGACGCAAAAAAGCCTCAGCTCCTATGTTCCTTATCTGATCCGCGCACAATTTGAGGAATTGTTTTTGTATATCCTGAAAGACCACTCCAGGGATTTTTATTCCATGACCAGCTCAAGCCGGAGTCAGCAGAAAATACTGGATATTCTCTCTTATATCGAGGCCAATTATAATACGGTATCGCTTTCGGTTTTATCAGAGAAATTCAATTACAATAAATCCTATCTTTCCCGTATTCTGCAGAGTTATACAGGAAAATCGTTTTCCGATATTATCAGCGACCTGCGCTTTGAGCACGCCAGAAATCTCATGCTCACAACCGATCAGAATATAGAGGATATCATTTTAAATATCGGATACACTGACCGCACCTGGTTTTACCGGGAATTTAAGCGCCGCTATGGCACCACCCCTGCCAAATACCGCCGGCAGAATACTTCTGTCTGGGGGAATGGGTGATTTAAATTTCCTCCTGCTCTTTATACCGCTTCGGAAACAGGATATAGGATACGAAAAGCTTTTTATATTTCCTGTAAAGTCCGGGATCAGCGGATCCCTTTATTTTTTCCTTTTAATGCTTCAAAAAAGGTCTTGTACATCAATCCGGAAAAGCCTTTCCGGACTGAAATCTCGTAATAATCCTCGGTATTCGTAGAAAAAAGAAGTATGCCTTTATTACGGGTATCCATTCGGGAGATTTTCTCTAAGGGAAGCACATATTTCCCAACTGATAATTTTGTCTGGTTTAAAATAAGTGTTCCTGATTCACACAGGTGCCGCTTATGGTCATCGGCAATCCGGAACAGTCTGGCATTCAAATCAGATATTCCAATATTCACATCTCCCTGAACAAGCTCCTTCACAAATCCAATCTGCCAGCGATTCCACTGCCAGATTGTCTGAAATTGTCCTCCTTTGATTTTTCCACGCCCATCGTATTCCCATACCTTCCCACATCCAAGGCAGTGAATTTTGCTTCCTTTTCCTCTGATTTTTCCCAGTGCACCACATTCCGGGCAGGCATAGAGCACATAACGAATTCCCTTCGCGCTGCGATGGCAGGCTTTTCGTGCATCTGCAGCATACTGCTCCATGTACAGATCCTGATTAAAGCGCGTCACGATCTCCTCCGGATTCATATTGTGCAGCATTTCTTTCGTATATACCCCTTTTATCTTTGCAGAAACATTCCCTCTGCATAATCTGCTGCTCCATCGTGGAAGGATCTGGTAAGCACCAGTCACGGAAACAGTCACAACTGTACACTGCAATGCTCTGAACAGTTTGCCGTTAACAGGAGCCAATGGTGCCGTAGTTCCATCATATGTAATGTTTCCCTCTGCGAACATACAGACATAATGTCCCGCTTTCAGACTTCGGGATATTTCGAGGATCGTTCCTGTATTCAGTTTCCCTTTGGAACAGGGAATACTACGGAAAACATCGACTGCCAGAAACGCCGCAAGCCTGTGGCGAAGCAGGTTTTCTCCGGCCACAAAGCAGAGTGGCTGATCCACAGACATTGCGACAATCAGAGGATCAAAATAGCAGGTATGATTGACTACCACCAGACAGGGGTCTTTTGGCAGACTGATCTCATTTTCCTTTTTGATTCCAAACAGCTGATGACAGACAGGACCTGCTGCCTTTTTCAATGCATGATATAATTCAAAATATCTCTGTTCTTTTTTATCATTCGTTTTCATTTTCGCCAACCGCATATTTCATATTCTACGCAAAAGCGCCCAGATTCCCATCATAATCTCACTCGGAATCAATTTTGCCGCAATCCGGTGAACTGTGCAGACCAGTCCGGGCGTGGATACAGGAAGCCCCAACTCCGAATCTATCAGAGCATGGCGCACGACATTCTTCCTGCGGGACGCAAGCGGGA
>JAJBVE010000144.1 GCA_020859995.1 Clostridiales bacterium | reverse complement strand
ATCAAGGTTTCTATAGGATTTAGGCACTAAATATAGGGTAGGATTTGACACTACCATCATCAAAAAGGAGGAACTGAAATGAAAAAAATCAACAGAAGAAATTTCCGGAAAACAATCACAGCAGGTGTGGTCACAGCAGCAATGGTGGGAGGATGCTTAGGCAGCGCGACAGTGGCATCCGCAGCGAAAGAGAGTTCTACGGATTTTACATTCCTGATCTCGGCGGCAATCACGGAAGGCTATTATGACGATTATAATGATAATCCGGTGGCTCAGTGGTGGCAGGACCAGGAATGGGACGCGGACGGAGATGGTGAGGGAACAGCGATCACGGTTGATTTCTGGGCGCCGACCACCGGTGCGGAATCAGATTATGTCAATACGCTGATTGCGACCGAAGAATATCCGGATGTCATGGCGATGGGTTATGCCAGTGAGAGTGCGAATGCTCTGTATGAAGAAGGGATGATCCTGGATCTGACAGACTATATTGACGAATATATGCCAAATTATAAAGCGTATATGGAGGCTCATCCGGAGTACCTTTATACGAATAATGCAGATGGAGAAGACAAATATCTTCAGCTCTATGTTTTAAACGAAGATTATCTGGACGACCCCTGGGGCGGCCTGATGTACCGCCGCGACTGGCTTGTTACCTACGGCACTAACCCGGAGACGGGAGAAGCGTTTACCGGTGAATGGGTCGACGGCGAGTGGGTTGACGATGTCGTGTTCCCGTCCGGCGGAACAGATCCGGTATACATCAGCGACTGGGAGTGGATGTTTGAGATTTTTGCGGAAGCAATTGAAGCGCAGGGAATGACGGACGGTTATGTGCTGCAGATTCCTTATCAGGGTGTGCATACGACCGGAGATATTGTATCCGGATTTAACACAGGAGCGGTTCTTAATTATGACAGTGATGGAAATGTTGTATTTGATTCGACCTCGGAAGGCTTCCGTGCCTATGTGGAATGTCTGACGACCTGGTATGCGAACGGCTGGGTGGATACCGCTTTCGCTGAGCGCTCCGGCGATATGTTCTATCTGACGGATGCGGCTTCTGTCTACAGCGGAACAGTCGGTCTGTGGTACGGTCTGAATTCTCAGCTTCTCGACGGCCTTGCAGGAGACGGAAGCAATCCGTGGACTGCAAACGCCGTGGTATATGCGGCAGCGACGCCGATCAATGACGTTTACGGTGATGAGTCCGTACAGAATGTAGAGCCGACGGTATTCTATCAGGATGCACTTCTTTCTACCAGCTTCGTCATTACCGATAAGGCGGCAGACAAAGACATTGCAACGCTGCTGACCGCAATTGACTATTTCTATTCGGAAGAAGGATCTGCGGTATTTACCTTTGGCTTCAGTGATGAAATGCTCGCAGAGCTGGAAGGAACGTCTTATTATGACTTCTATGTGGAACTCGGTCTGGAAAACGGTGCTTACCAGATGGACGGTGATACGATCATGGTAGAGCAGGCTGTCCTGGATGAGCTTAGCGTGGTAACCAGCGGAAAACGTATGCTTGGAATGTCGAAAGTAGAAAATATTGATCGCGGCTACAGTGAAACAAAGACAACCTGCCTTGAGCAGTGGACAAAATACACAGCCACAGGCAACCTTGCGACTGACGTAACCGGACAGCTTTCCGCGGATGACCTGAGCGCTTATAACGTATTATATTCGGACGCGAACACTACGATTGCGCAGTGGCTGCCAGCGTTTATCACCGGAAAATATGACGTGACGAACGATGATGACTGGAATCTGTATGTCAGTGAGATGGATGCGCTGGGCGCAGATGCAGTTGTGGACGCGCTGAATGCGGTAATCAGCGGATCATGATGGGGAGATAGATAAAATTTGCTCCGCACATGGAAATGATGCTGATCAATACGGGAAAGCTGCAGGAAAGCCAGACAGCTCATAAAGACGATAGCTCCTGATCAGTTATCCCGGGCGGATATTCCACATTATATGCGGGATATCCGCCGACAGAAGCAACGGAAGAAATGCCGGCACGATCGGCAGACTACTTATAACGTGAGCGGAAACAGTATTTATGCATCGTGCGCCCCTGCGCATGGAAAGGAGGAAATCCCGCTGTGGCAAAGCAAAAGAAACAAAGAGAATTATCGGACACGCAGCTGGCATCGAGGGTATCCTGGAAAAGGGACTGGAAGAAAAACAGAATGATCTATCTGCTGTTTTTGCCAATTGCAATCTATCTGATTATTTTTAACTACATACCGATGACCGGTATTTTGATGGCATTTGAAGATTACTCTGTCCGGAAAGGCTGGTTCCACAGCGAATGGGTAGGCCTGGAGAATTTTGTCCGCCTGTTTTCCGGCAGCGGCTTCCTGATCGCGTTCCGCAACACGGCGATCATGTCGGTACTTAACCTGACGCTTGGTTTCTTCCCGCCGATCATCCTTGCGATTTTGTTTTCGGAGTGCAAATGGATTCCGTTTCGCCGGTTTACGCAGATCATTTCCTACGTTCCGAATTTTATTTCGACCGTCGTTGTCTGCAACCTGGTACAGCAGTTTGTAGGCAAGGACGGTGCGATTACCCTTCTGCTGAGCAATCTTTTCGGACTGCCGAATCAGAACTGGCTGGCAGATTCAGACATCCCGGTTTTCTGGATTATTTTCGTGATCATGAACATCTGGATCGGCATGGGCTGGGGTTCCATCATTCAGACCACGACCATCGCGAACATCAACGGTGATCTGATTGAGGCGGCGGCCCTCGACGGCGCGAACCGCTGGGAGCGGATTAAGAATATTGTGATTCCGGCACTGATACCAATTTGCATGATGAATCTGACGATGTCTGTTGGCACCGTGCTTATGACAGGCTGGGACAAGATCCTGATTATGTATATGCCTTCAACCTATAATGTTTCCGATGTCCTTTATACCTATACCTATCGAATGGCCTTTGGCTCAAAGGTGGACTATGGTCTTTCGACTGCGTCCGGACTGTTCCAGTCGGTGCTGGGGACGATATTGCTGGTGATTTCTAATAAACTGAGCACGAAAACTACCGGCTATGGACTGTATTAAGGAGGGCTGCAAAATGACGAAAAGAGAAGAGCGAAAGCTTGAAAAAAGAATGAATAAGATTGAAGAAGAGAACAACAAGCCTTCTATGGTCGTCAATCCTACTCTCGGAGGAAAAATAGCGAATGTGCTGATCGCGGTTTTCCTTGCCTTTATCGCGGTCATCTGCATCATTCCTCTGTGGCATGTGTTTATGGCATCCATTTCCGACGGCTATGCACTGCTCAGCCATAAGGGGACGGTCTGGCTGCCTGTCGGGAAAGTGACTCTGGCCGGATACAAGCTGCTGTTTTCCGATTCCTCGATCCTGTCCGGCTATTTTAACAGCATTATCTATGTGCTGGGCGGTACGCTTCTCGGCCTTCTGATGAATGTGTTTGCCGGATATATCTTAAGCCGGGCCACGAAGCTGCGCGGATTTATGATAATGTTCTGCGTAATCACTACCATGTTCAGCGGCGGCACCGTGCCGACCTATATGGTTATTAAGAATCTTGGCCTGACTGGGACCAGATGGTCGCTGATCATCCCGGGATGTACGAACGCGATTTTCATGCTGCTGATGTCTAACTCGTTTTCCCAGGTGGACAAATCCTACGTCGAGGCTGCGGAAATCGATGGCGCCGGACACTTAAGCATTATGTTTCAGGTTATGTTTCCGCAGTGCAAGGGCATGGCGCTGGTAACCGCCATCAATACGGCGATCCTGAAATGGAACTCCTGGTTTGAAGCGTCGATTTACGTACCGAACAACCGGGAATACTGGCCGCTGCAGCTCTGGGTAAAGAGCATTACAGCCAGCGCGGAGGACTTCCTGAAATCGGCAAATCCGAATTATGACAAAAATCTGCTGCAGTATTGCGTGATCGTCGCCGCGACCGCCCCGATCCTGATTGCGTTCCCGTTCTTCATCGGGAAGCTGGAAAAAGGTATGGCAGTTGGCGGCGTGAAGGGCTGACTGGAACGGGGATCGGAAATAGAAGAATTATGGCAATTGAAAGAAAATCTGACTGTTTTGCATCTCACACCGGACAGGGGAGGAAGAAGTGCCCCTGTCCAGTTGTTATGCACAGAGCCGGGCAAGGAGTTTTGCGGCTAAAGCCGCACCCGGTTCGCGCGGTTTTCCTTCTGTCTAAATCAGATTGCTCGGTATAAAGCAATTGTCCGCATCAATTGGCAGCGGTTCTTCACACATACAGATGATTCCTCCATTTCCTCTATGCAGCGAGGCTTTATCAATCACCTGATATTTTTTCACTTCGCGTCGGTCCGGGCAGGCACTTTTTTTGATCTCAAATGGATGAATCCTATTGTTTTCTTCTATAAAAACATCGATTTCTTTCGCATTGGAATCCCGATAGTAGGTAATGTTTGCTTTGGCCTTTGAGTAAGCATAGTTTTTTACCAGTTCCATGACTACATAATTTTCATAATAATGACCGCTTGCAGCACCATTTTGCAAAGTGTCAGGAGTGAGCCACATGGAAAGAAACGCGCACAGGCCTGTATCGCAGAAATAGAGCTTTGGAGTCTTACTGAGCCGTTTTAATTCATTGTTGGAATAGGGAGGCAATAAATATACAACATGAAGTCCCTCCAAAATTTTCAGCCATTCTTTTGCGGTGGACGACGCGATATCGGCAGATTCGGCAAGAGTGGCGTAGTTTACCTGCTCAGAAACAAGCGAAGCGCATCCGGTGAGAAACCTCCGGAATTTTACTGCGTCGGTTATCCCGCCTGCATCAGTGACGTCGCGCATCAGGTAGGTGTCTACGTAGGAATTGAAATATTCCTGACGAAGCTCATCGTCAACACCCTGCGCCTGAGGCATTCCGCCTTCCCAGATATGCCGGAAGACATCTATAATGTTGTTTTTCGGAACCTTTGTCTGCCTTTGACGCAGATTTTCTAGAGAGAATTCCAGCTCATTATCAAAAGGAAGTCCGGCCTTTTCCCTCGCGGACAGGCTGTAGAGCTCTAAAATGCCGATCCTTCCCGCAAGCGTTTCACGAGCACTTTTAATCATGCTATATTGTTGAGAACCAGTCAGCCAGATCAATCCGTTCTCATCGCTTTCGTCGCAGATGATTTTAATCTGCTCGAAAAGTTCCGGTGCCTTTTGCACTTCGCCAATCAGGACTGGAGGTTTGTAGGTCTGAAAAAACAGGACAGGATCGCGTTTTGCCAGATCTCTCGCCATGGCATTATCCATGGTTACGTAGGTGCGGTTGCTGCCTCCGGATAAGTGCTTCAGCATCGTAGTTTTACCAACCTGTCTCGCTCCTGTGACAAGGACTGCTTTGAAAAAACCATTCATTTTTAAAAATTTTCTCTCGAGTTCTCTTTCAATGTATTTCATACGCGCCTCCAATTTTATGAAAATCTAGGATTAAAACTATTTTATCATAAAAAAGAAAGGCGTCAAGGCGACTTTTCCTTTTAATGTATAGAGCTGGTGCCCAGAACCGGCTCAAGGATAACGCAGCTAATTGAGTGTCATTGACACCTGGCACCATATGGCATAGCACCGGTCACCGGTCTTTCATGATTTATTTACAGAGTGCCTGCAGGTCCGTCTTCAGCCTTTCATACCGCAGCCGTTTTTCTTCCTTTGCAAAGTGCACCTCTCTCGCCTGCAGCGGATTGTCTGTATAATCCAGCACTTCCGCACCGAACTGTTCACTGGTCAGGTCAAAAATACAATCCCCAACTACATTATAGCAATGATAATTCCCGCCGGGTCTTAGGATGCCGCGGACCACGCCTCCGAAAATATCCTGTGCCAGAAAAGCAGTGATGGAGCACTGTCCCAGCGTTTTGTTTTCCGGCGTCCAGTCAGAGCGCATCCTGGGGGCGCAGGTATCTGCGCACCAGATATTGGATAGGGCGTCATACAGATCCTGGGGCGTGTGGATACCTGTATACTGATCCGTGAGGGCCGGAACGGCTGCGTTTTTCCATCCGTAAAAATCGTATTGCTTTGGCATAATGGTTCCCTTTCCTTTCTCTAAAAGCTTAAGAATATTCTTTTGTGTAAATGTTTTCTATTTTCTAGTGTGAATGGTAAATACAGGTTACGGTTTCGTTAGATTAAGGGAGTATAGCATAATCTGCAGGAAATGGATAGTAGGAAGAGAAAAGAAGCGGATGTTTCGCTTTGTTTCTTTATGTGAGTATGGAGACCTGGATGTCGGTGAATAAGAGTTTTGCTGCGCAAACAGGCTGACAGAAGAAATGATTCAGCTATATAAAAACGCGCAGGCAGGGATGCAGCTGAAAAGGAAGCAGGTAAAAAGGCTGTATTTGAAATAGATTTTCGGGCATACTAAAGAAAAGATCAAGAAATGATCACTTTAAATGATCAGAGAAAAGTGGTCAGGGAACTTTATGTTGCTTAAGATATCTTAGAATGCCTGGAGGAATCACATATGGCCAAACAGCAGAAAATATACTGGAAGCTCTGGCAAAATAAGGCGGCGATGGAGCACCTGCTGCCGATTGAGGAAAGCTTTGATCTGATCGAGCGGGAGATACGGCTCGGCGGTCGGGAAGCGGTCTTTTATTTTGTGGATGGGATGATGAATGATGAGGCGATGCTCAAAATCCTCGATTCAATCCTGAAAATTACGCCGGAAGAGATGCCGGAGGACGCCAATGGATTTATCAAGAAAATCCCTTACACAGAGGTCGAAACAATCGAAGCTTTTGATCAGGCTGTGCGCATGGTGCTGTCGGGGATGACAATCCTCTTTGTGGACGGCTACGGGGAGGCCATTCAGATCGACAGCCGTACCTATCCGGTGCGCAGTGTCGAGGAGCCGGATATGGACAAATCCCTGCGCGGCTCGAAGGATGGCTTCGTCGAGACAGTCGTATTTGACACGGCGCTGATCCGCAGGCGCATCCGGGATCCCAATCTGGTGATGGAAATCGTGGAGGTGGGCACCTCCTCACGTTCCGATGTCGTGCTCTGCTATATGAAAAATCTGATCGATCCGAAGCTCCTGGAGACGGTGCGGGATCGGATTGCAGCAATCGATACGCCGGATCTTTGCATGAATCAGCAGAGTCTGGCCGAAGCACTGATCGGCACCCGCTGGTACAACCCTTTCCCCAAATTTAAATTTACCGAGCGCCCGGATACCGCCTCCGCCTGTATTATGGAAGGAAAGCTGACCATCCTCGTAGACAATGCCCCTTCTGCGATGATCCTGCCGACCTCGATTTTTGACATGATAGAGGAGGCGAATGACTATTATTTTCCGGCCTGGACCAGCCTGTATCTGAAAATATCGCGGGTACTGATCCTCATTGTGACGGTATTTCTGACGCCGCTCTACCTGCTCCTGATGCAGAATCCGCAGTGGCTGCCGCCCATGTTTGATTTCGTGCTGATCCGGGATACTGTCAATATCCCACTCATCTGGCAGCTGCTGATCCTGGAGCTCGCCATTGACGGACTGCGCCTGGCAGCGCTGAACACGCCGAATATGCTCAGCACACCATTGAGCATCTTTGCCGGACTTGTACTCGGCGAGTTTTCCGTGACCTCCGGCTGGTTCAACACGGAGGTAATGCTATATATGGCATTCGTAGCTGTGGCAAATTACACCCAACCGAACTTTGAACTGGGCTACGCCGTGAAATTCATGCGGATAATTCTGCTGATCCTGACAGCGATATTTGGGTTGTTCGGCTTTATAGCGGGGTGTATTATTTTGCTTTTGCTGCTGTGCACGAATAAGACATTGAGCGGTCGGAATTATCTGAATGTGAAGCTGAACTGAAAATAAATCGGATTCCTGCTATTTCCCTGCCGCAGGTTTAGCAGGAATTTGTGCAAAATGTCAAAAAAGTTCTTGAAATAACACGAATAATTGTGTATGATAATTACATGTCTGTTCCCTCTCAATGAGAAGGCGCGAAAGAAGATGTGGCTGAATTTTTCTGTCAGCTATCGATCTTGGAGGCAGGCGCATCAAACAGATTCATGAACGATGGGGAGCAAAAGAACTTGACGCGGCAGAGGTGCTGTCGCAGCGAATTGCAGCGGAAACCAGTCAAAGACCCCGAGGTAAGCATGGGGGCATCCAGCCTGTTGCGCGATGCAAGCTTCGTGACCTTTGACTTTAGCGGCAAAAAACAATGAAAACAAAAATAACGCAGGAGGATCAGTTTATGGAAAGCAGATCAAACAGAATTGAGTCAAAGCTAAACAGCAACGTAATTATCCGGACCATCCCGGGACATTTTGCCACGAACCATTCCCACATCAACAACTATGTGGATATGACGATTATGAAATGCAGAAAGAGCGAGGCGGCTGCGGCGGCTTCCGTCCTGGCAAGAAAGTATACGAACTCTACATACATCGACACAATTATCTGCATGGACGGCTGTGAAGTCATAGGAGCTTATCTGGCGGATGATCTGACCGAGTCTGGAATCATGTCTTTGAACCGTCATCAGACGATGTATGTCGTGACACCAGAGATGAACCCTGGCGGACAGCTGATTTTTCGCGATAACATGCAGATGATGATCAAGGGAAAGCATTGCATTCTGCTGCTGGCTTCCGCGACGACCGGCCGTACGATCGCGAGCGCGATTGAGTGTATCCATTACTA
>JAJBVE010000013.1 GCA_020859995.1 Clostridiales bacterium | reverse complement strand
TCAAGGTTTCTATAGGATTTAGGCACTAAATATAGGGTAGGATTTGACACTACCCATAAAAATTCGAAGGGAGAAATATGAAATGAGAAAAACCACTAAATCAGCTATCTGTATTATGTTTTTAAGCCTGTTCGTCCTGCTCTGCGTCCCGTCCGTGAAGGCGAGCGCCGCAAGCAAAGGCACCGTTGACATGGATTTCACAGGCGCCACAAGAATTATCGTGAGCTGAGGCAGCATTGGTTGAGGCTGATAAACAGGGAAACAGCCGAGTTAAATTAATCAGTTACTGAATCTGGATGCGGGGGAGCCCCTGGAAAGCAACAGGGACAAAAACAGCCGTGGGACCAATAGTTCCCTACGGCTGTTTTTTGCTACTAGCGTCGGCTGGAAAGCACCGGATGTCCGACCCTAACACAACCGGAATATCTGCTTATACATGACGTGCATCTTCTCAGTGACATTCTTCTCCATATGATAATGCCCGAAGAACCAGTGTCTGAAATCCGCCTTCTCATATACTTCGCTTAAAAAGTCAATCAGGACATCTGTCTGCGCCCATCCTGGATCCATCATCTTCTGGATTTCCAGCGGCGCGCAATGAGTCAGAACATAATCGACCTTCCAACCCAGCCCGTCAAGTGTCTTACGGCCATGCGCGATCTCGGATTCCGATGGCAGCTCCTGCTTCCACCAGGATTCATGTTCCACCCGAAACAGCTTATACGGTCTCCTGCCCCAGGCATTATCACGCTTCCAGATCTGAATCCTCGGATCGCCTTTCTGTAAAATGCCGTCCCTGATATCATGGCTCGACGCACCGCCGAACACGTAGAAAATCTTATCAGCCAGCGTATAAGCCTCCCCGCGCAATAAGTGATATACCGACGGGCGGATCCGCTGCGCCATCCCGCCCGCGAATGGCACGGTCGGAAACTCTTCGCTGTATAAACGGTCGAAATTCTCATGGTTCCCGTCTAAGAATAATGTAGTAAACGGCTTTCCTTCCAGCCAGTCCAGGCGGTACTGTTCGCTAGAATCGTTTTGCCAGATACCAAAATTACCCAGGATAATGACATAATCATCCTTCGTCATCTCCTTCCCCTCAGGGAATATATCCGAACTTAAACGCGACATCCAGTCCGCGTGGGTGTCCCCTGTCAGATAAATCATGTGCAACCGCCTCCTTTTACGATGATAACGATGTAAAACCAGTTGTGTTCTCGGATTATAACGCAGCTGCATTATAAAAGCAATATTTTATATACTGTTGTTCCGGACGAACAAGAATCATCTCATCTAAGTCGACGTCATCGCGAGCATACAGCTGAGGAATATTATCTCCATGAATACCTTCTAATAGCAACTCAGCCTGTGCTTCTGAAAAACATGCATTAAAAACTACTAGCCGTATTGTATCAGACGCAGTTGACATGACCATCGTAATGGCTTCTTTACTTACGACCTTCGGCACCTCTGGATTTAACAAAACAAGATCCCCTTTTTGAGTACCATGACCACTAAAATGAACGATGGTTGGATTTGTTTCATTGATTGCCTGCAATATATCTGATGATCGTGTTGTCGCCCAACGAGTTTCAAATTTAATTGAATCTCGATATTCTGAAAGCCGAATTTTTTCTTGTATAGAGCGTGCTTCTTCATTTCTATAATTCTTTTCAGCAGTTGCCTTTTCTTTTTTCTTTCTGAGCTATTTTTTTCTGTATGTCACCACATTTTTCTGCGCATCCGCAATTAATTTATTTGCACGTTCAATATCATTCAGCCTTAATTTTATAGTAGACTGATTTTTTCGTTCGTCCAATAGCGCTTTGGGCTGATATAATTTTCTTTTGCGAATCTGCTATCTTGGCCTGTTCCTTTGCCAAATCCTGATTCAATTTAACTATGTCCTCTTGTTTTCTAAGCATAGTATTTCTATATGTATCAAGCTGCGACAAGAAATCACCTTCTTTCTATTTTTCCACGCAAAACGATTCGTATCTCAGCAAATCTACCCAGTTGTCTGGAAAACCAATGTGTTTTAACGAAATATCTTTTCCATATTCTTCAATAACAGCTTCCAACTCCGCAAGCGGATTTGCATTCCATTTATCCTTATCAGGATACAAAAACTTTAGAACCATAATCTGCGTAAAAAGTCTCCGATTGGCTTTAAAATCAATTCCTTCCGGCATTTTAGGAAGAGCTGGAAAAGACCAGTAATAAAGCCTTGAATAATGAGCACAACGATTTCTTAAAACAGTAATACAGCGAAGCCAGCTTTTCATGCATGTAGCCGTTGTTCCATATAAATCTTTTGCCAATTCTTTTTGCTCATTTGTTTTCATATCAGCATAAAAATAAGACAGCATTCCCATCGAGAAGAATTCAATAATAACCCAAACTGGGAATTTGCCGGAATATTTTTCTTTATGATGCTGTACCACCAGCGTTCTTTTATTTTCTTCAATACAGCCATTTACAAGATTCAGGAAACGCTCCTGATCATGTTTCTCAGAAAATGTTCCTTCTTCCAAATATCCCAGTGTACCATGATGGTGGGCGCTGTAATATGACAGTTGTGACCGAAGATAAAGCTCAATCTCTTCAATACATTTAAACAGGACGCCTCTTATTCTCCCATCAAATTCGTAAATACTCTGAACTCTCTGAAAACTGACATTTGGAAAATAAGTACCATCTGCTTTTCTGAATGGAAGAAAATAAGCTGAAAGTCGATAATAATTCGCCTTATGTAAAAACATAGCGCAAGAATCCTTATCATCAACAATAAAGCCCTTCTTCACTATAAGGGCCACCTGTTCGTCATAATTCTTCGGCTGTTTAACCGATACTTCGATATTCTCTTTTAGTGCTTCTGAACCGTCTCTTGTATCCATACCAATTTCCCTTTATAATAAAAAATGTCTCCCCATGGGACACATCACTAGGTGAGAGGTGCGGGGAGTCCTGTTATTGATATTATATGCAAAGAGTGCTTTAAAGTCAACATGTTTTCGTGATTTTCCTGGGACGCGCCGTAAAAAAAAGCGCCGTAAAAAGCCCATATTTTTCCAAAATAATCCTTGCGCGAAGAATACAGAATTGTTATACTTTTAGAAGAATTGTCATTATTTTTGGAAAGGAACGTGAAAAATATGAAATTCAAGCCATTCTCCCGCGGCATGGTCATCCACTGCATGCACGAAAGGGATATAAAAGCGCTGATCCGGCGTTTCGAAGAGCTGAACTACATCTGGACTTCCGGGGATTACATCCATGAGAAAGACGCGGAGAATATCATCGGCAAATACGAGTTTTTCAGCATCCGCAGCGGCTACAGCGTGGAACCGGGTACGGCCAGGGATGTGATGCATCTGAAAATCACGGAATTTTCAGAGATCGCGCAGCATGAAATGACAGCCACTGACATCGTAAACTGGCTTGGCGTACATGACGGCGATACCGTTATGAAAGATCTGTTTGGTCTGACGGAAACGAAAGAAGTGCTGAAAGCATTCGATGGGAACGAGATCGTCCGCCGGATCTCTACCTACGAATCGTCTACGGAATCAGCTGCCTATTCCCGTTACTGCGTAAAGATCACCCATACCGGATACGCAATGGTATGGGCGGATTCCAAACAGGCGGCGCTCGAAACTGCCGGGAAAATGCATACGACCGATATCGACTGGGAAGAACATCCAGCCCTGGAGATCACCACGGTCGATTGACTTTTTGTTCATTTATATAAGTAGAAAAGGCCAAAAAGGTGTGCTAAAATGTGGTAATGGAATTTATTAAAATCTCGTGAGCATCTACATTCTGGAATAGCACTCATGTTGCCTGCTGGCCCCTCCTCTACTGCTTCGATGAGCCGCAAAACGTCATCGTGAAAGCCGTCAGTACCGACGACATGAAAAAAGCCGGTTCCGAAGCAGCGAAGATCTTAAACGCCACTATCTCGTCAAACCAGACCGAAGTAAACTATGCAGTACAGGATATCGCGGACCAGGCGAGTATGCTGGAGCAGCTAAGCAGCTCCAGCAACACGCAGATGATCTGGATCGCCAGCATTTCCCTCCTGGTCGGCGGCATCGGCGTCATGAACGTAATGATGATGACCGTGACCGAACGAACCAGTGAGATTGGTTTAAAGAAAGCCATCGGTGCGAAAAAACGCGCCATTCTCGGACAGTTTCTGACAGAATCCGTCGTCCTCACAAGCCTTGGCGGACTGCTCGGCGTCGGAGCAGGCATCGGCATCTCGTATTTTATTAATAATCTTTCCGAGATACCAATCGCCATCAGCATCCCGGCATCGGTCATCGCAGTCGCGTTCTCCATGCTGATTGGGATCCTCTTCGGTCTGTTCCCATCCATGAAAGCAGCAAACCTGGATCCGATTGAAGCGCTAAGAAGAGAATAATACCACAAAAAACTGAGGCGAAAGGAAATTCACAGACGGAAAACCTCCCACCTGAGGTCTGTGTTTGCCACAAGAGCCATATAGCGTTTCAGAGTGATTCTTGCCTTATTATTTTTCTTATTACGGTCTGTAGAAGCCCAGGAGGAAGCCTGTAAGACGCGTTTCCCGGTCTCCGAGCGCTTTTCTTCAAAAATCACGCTTCCCTCTTTATACATTTCCGGATCGCGCAGCATTCTTTCATAGATTTTCCACAAAGCAAGGTATCTCTGGTCGTCTATATTCGCGAGAGTTTCTTCAAAAAAGTCCGCGAACGTAAAAATATAGCCATATTCTTCTTCCGCGTATTCCATCAGACCAAGAATCCATTCTGTGGGGTTATGGATTTCTATGCCTTCCCGCATGATTTTGTCATATTTTTTCCTTTGTCTTTTCAGCCACCTCTCCAGTGATTCGCTAAAGCAAATATTCCTTCTACGATCCCAGTAATACACCATGTCATCCGGATTCTGATGAAAGAACTCGCGTGTCGATTCCGGCCTGGCGTATACAATATTCACTTTATGTTCTTCCAGTCTGGCAGCATACGGCCGGAAATGTCTCCACAGTTTCCAGAAATCTTTTCCATAAAATTCGGAAACTGCTTTTACAGCAACAGGAAGAAGGTCAAAATTCGCGATTCCGGCTAAAACCGGCTCCAGATACCGGTTATATTTTTTTGAGACTTCACCGTCTATTACGAGAGGATCACAGCACATTTTCATGATTTCACATATTTCAGCAAACGGATCCTCTTCCCGCGCATCCGCATCTTCTTTATATGCTTTCAGTGCTTTAATCATATTGCGGCAGACTCTGTTGGTTTCTTTCCAGCAGATGTCCTGCGTTTCACCAACTTTACTCTGGCACCATTTCAACGTTTTATCAATACCGTCTTTTACGGCGTGAATACATGCGCAGCCCGCGGCGCTGGCAACCGAAATACAATAAGTATCTCTGTCAATATCCTGCATCCGGCTTAAGTTTTGTGGATCCTTTTGTAAGGCCTCATACAGAAACCATGGATTCATATTTTTCACCGAAAAAATTTCATCAAAAAGATAATTAATCCACCCCGTCGAAGTCCACTCTTCTATGATTTTGCCGCTCTCCAGAACAGCCGCGGCGCCATCCGTATGAGTGCCTCGAGCATATGAGCGGACATGAGAACACTGGCAAATTCGCCCCATCCAATCCGGTCGCTCCAGATGCAGTTCTCTTTCACGTCAAAGCCCGCTTCGTCCCAGAAATCCTCCTCAAAATAATTGAAATTGAAACGCATTCCGTCCGTACCCATGGAAGGCATTCTGATCGTATGACATGTATGGCCCTGAAAAGACACCGTTTCCGCCTGCATCATCCCGCCGGCCTGAAAAAGTTTCTCCAGACGTTTCCTGAATTCGGGGATCTTCTCTTCTGGGATTTTCGCGCCCTTTTCTTGATATGTTTCTAAAAAACGCATCGTCTTATCCTCTTACTCCCTGCGCAATGCCTCAATCGGATCCAGGTTGGCCGCCTTCATGGAGGGCATAAGGCCAAAAATGATACCGATCAGCATGGAAAACAGAACCGCGATCACGGACGCGGGCACACTGATCGCTATGGGGATATCAGAAACTCTGCCTATGGCATAGGCCATACCGATACCGGCTCCCACACCGATCATTCCTCCGATACTTGTGAGAACCACCGCTTCTGTCAGGAACTGACCCAGGATCGCCCCCTGCCTCGCGCCAATCGCTTTTTTCAGACCGATCTCGCTGGTACGTTCAGTGACAGATACCATCATGATGTTCATCACGCCGATACCGCCGACCAGCAGAGAAATGCTGGCAATCCAGATCAGCTGGCTGTTGGTCGTGCTGGAAAGCAGATCAATCTGTTTCGCCTGAGAGACCAGATCCTCCGCGTCATACTTTACGTCCGACTGATTGGAAGATATCGTCTTATTGAGGATTTCCTTCGCGGACGCGCCTGCCTTATCCATATCGTCCGTACTTACGGCCTTCACGACCACATTTTCCGGCTCATCAAAACAATAAATGATCGGCCAGCAGGCTTTTGGAATAAACAGACTGCCCGTTTCCGAGTATTCATAAGTATAGTAATCCGAAATCGAGTTGATCGAAGCAGTGTAATTACTGTCCGAATCAACCACAACGCCAACGATGGTAAACGGCACCGAATTGATTTCAATCACATTTCCTACCGGATCCTCATTCGGAAACGCCGCGTCCGCCAGCACGCTGTCTATAATCACCACCGTGCGGAATTCTGTAAAATCCTCCTCGACAAATCCTCTGCCGGAGCGGATCGAGTAGCCCAGAGTCGCAAAATAACGGGTATCAATTCCATAGATGTTGGGGTATTCGATCTGTGTATTCTGATAGTAAACACTATCCGCAGATTCTCTCATCGAATAACTGGTCACGTTCTCAACCGTATCCAGCGCGAGGATTTCCTCTTTTGTGGCGTCAGACACCTCCGGCACCCCATAGGGAATATCGGAAGAAGAATAAATGCTCAGTTCATTTCCGTTCTTTTTCAGCACCACATCCACGACGTTGCTGCCGGCACCGATCAGTTCATTTTTGATCTGCTCGTTTGTTCCCTGAATGGTAGACACAATCGCGATAATGGAAGCGATGCCGATGATGATACCAAGCATGGTCAGAAAAGACCGCATCTTATGCGCCCAGATGCTCTGAAAAGACAGTCTCAGATTTTCAAGCAAAGCTAGCACCTCCTACTCAAAACATACTCAATCATACGAAAGCTGATCAACTTCCTTTGTCTCGGCTCCCTCGTAGACATCGTCTCCATAGGGAAACGCGATCAGATCATCCAGGCTCAGCCCGCTCGTCACCCCGACATAATAGCTGTAAAGAAGAACGCTGCTGACTGTCACATATTTCATCGTGAGTGTACCGTCTTCTCCCTGAACATAAACATAGTTATTGCCGGTATTGTCCGTCCGCACATAATACGGTTCCAGATAAATCGTATCACTCACATCCGCGTACGCTGTGGAAAGCGTGATTTCAGCGCCTCCCTCATCAATTCCTTCCGGATCATCAATCAACGCGTAAAATGGATAATAGGTCGCGTTTGAATTTCCGGAATAGTAATAATAGCTGTCACTGGTATCCGGATATTCAGAAATCTCTTTGATGACCGCTGTAAAGGTATCTCCATAGTCCGTAACACCGGATATGGTGTCGCCAATATTCACTGTTTCCAGCGCAAGCTCGCTGATCGATCCCTTCGCGTAAAGGCCGATCGAGCTGGTGACCTTCACGAAATATTCGTCATCCGAATCTCCGTTCTCATCGCCAATGCTTACCACAGTGCCGTTTAAGGTACTGGTGACCACCTTCTTATCCACCTCCCGCTGCAGGGAAGCAACCTTTAATTCCTTTTCCCGGATATCGAGCTCCTGTGATTTGATGGTGGTTTCCAGTGCTTCGATCTGCTCTTTCAGTTCAGCGGCGGTCAGAGAGCTGCCGTCGTCATAATCAAAATCACTGTAATCATCATCCCAGTAAAAATCATACTCCGACTCAGTTTCTTCTTCCAGCAGACCATACATCTCCAGATAGCTGATCAGAAGATCCGCGTTCCATACCAGTCCCATCTGCGTCGTGGAAAGAGACAGATACTTCAGATAAAGCGCCTCCAGATCGGTCAGAAAATCCTCGCTGGTCTCATCCAGTTCCTGAATCTGAAGCGCGATATCATAGGCCGTCAGATAATCCGCCGCAGAAGGCGACTCCTCCTCCAGCAAAACTGACCATGTGATACCAAGCTGATCATATACTTCCTGCGCGGCAGCCAGATCCTCCCGCGTCATAGTTTCCGGATCCAGAGACTGCACCATATAGTTCACATAAGCCAGACAGAGACTCTGATAGGTACTCCGCAGCTCCTCCGAGAGAGCTTCACCCCCGTCTTCCAGTCCGGAAAGATAGGCCAGGGTCGCGTCGCTTAAGTCATATCCTTCCATATAAACCGTTTCTCCCACGATGTCCGCGGAAGCAGACGCCAGATACATCTGATAAAACGCGATGGCGTTCTGATAATCAGCTGCCTCAGGCGACGCGGTCTCTGAAAAAATTTCGTCCGCCATCAAAAGAAATGTATGGATCAGGTCAGCCATATCCAGATCGTCGGATCCGGAATCCGTCTCACTTTCCGCGGCCGTCTCGCTCTCCGTTCCGGACTCACTCTCTGTGGCCGTCTCGCTCTCCGTTCCGGA
>JAJBVE010000143.1 GCA_020859995.1 Clostridiales bacterium | reverse complement strand
GCCTGGCTGACGCTGGCTCTGGAAAAGCCCATAAAGGACGCAAGGTCGGAAGACCTTATTTCGTTTTGATCTTTGAGAAGCAGAAACAGAGCTTCCAGATAATCCTCTCTGGACTCTTGGCGTATCTGGTTCATACGATTTTTTTGCGTATCGTTCATTGAAGTTCCCTGCCTGTCGTTTTTATACCTATGGGGGTATGTGTTTATTATACATATAGGGGTATGGGAATGTCAACTGATCTGCGTGAAGATTAGGAGGTGCTAACAAATTTAAGCATTCATTATACTGCTGAAGCGATGTATAACCAGAAATGAAAGAAAGCAGCCATAAAAGGCTGCTCTTTTGTGATCCGAATATAAATGATCTAAGTCACGACTAAGGGATACTAAATGCCAGTAAAATCTACACTTCGTTCTCTGCTGCCGGTTGATTTATTATGAATCCGACTACATAACCCGCTGCTTCATGAGAATAAATATCAGCTAAATATCAATACAGATATTAACCCATATTTGCGAAGCGTTCTACGGCTTTCGTGAAATCAGCGATCGTTTTGTCTGCGTCTCCGTGTTCAATCCCGTCACGCACACAATGCTGAATATGTCCTTCAAGAACCACTTTCCCGCACCCATGAAGGGCGGATTTCGCCGCATTGATCTGTGCCAGAATATCTTCACAGGGAATGTCCTCATCTACCATCCGATCAATAGCCTGCACCTGTCCGATTATTTTTTTCAGTCTGCGATGCAGATTTTCTGCGTCCATGCATTGTTTCATGTCTGTCCTCCTCGTATACATAAGGGTGTATATGTACATGATATAATATTTTGGATTGTTTGTCAATCGACCGCTGAAAGCAGCAGAAAGTCATATACAGTAAATCCTCAGGCCTGCGGATTCATCATGGCAAATACAGTAATAAAATTTGTTCACGTATACACCACAGAATAGACAATCTTTTGTCACAAATCAAATGATAGAATGCATCGGCAGTGTAAACACTGCCCAAATATAAACTAGGAGGCATTCATATCATGAAATGCAGTATGAAAAAGAATCTGTCCTCTTTTCTTTCCCTGACGCTTGCCTTTTCGCTAACTGCGGGCTTCGGAATCAGCGCCAGTGCCGAAGAAAGTGCAAAGACATTCACAGAGACTGTCGCAGAGGAAAACCCGTCCGAAAACATAACAGATACATCAGGCGTTAATAACTATTATCTCGTGACAAATATGTACGGCGATGGGCAGAAGCCCTGGTATATTGTGATCGACTACGGCGTGGAGCTCGACCCGTCAGGTGTCCGGGCAGACGATTTTGAAGTGGATAATTATGAGATTGAAGCCGTTTATACAAATTCAGAAACAAGCCTTCCTGAAAACAGCACAACCGGAAATTATGTACTGATTGAACTCTCCACAGACTACACAACCACAAACTATGGAGGAAGCGGCTCCGGAAGCAGTGAATCAGATGAATATAATTCCTTCGGAAATAACTCTTTGGGGGATGATTCACTTGAAGAAGGATCTGAGGATGGGCGTTCCCTGGGAGAAGGTTTTGTCGGAGGTGGTTCTTTCGGAGATGATTCTTCTGGAAATGATTCTTTCGGTGATGATTCTGCGGAAGACAGGGAGATTTCCAACAATAGTGGAAACACAGAATTCCTCAGCTATGAAGAAAACGAAACGGAATCCGGTAACATGAATGGCCTGAATGATTCCGGCTTCGGCAATCGCGGCGACCGCTCGGATATGGGCAACTCTGGTATGGGTGAATTTGATATGGGTGGCTCTGACACGGATGACTCCGGGATGGGCGGCTTTGATGCATCCGATAAGGCAGAACGTTCCATACAAGAAGGCAACAGCAGCAGAGGCTCCATGTTCTCCTCACAGTCTGCGCTCAGCAACCAACTGACCGTGACGTTCCGGCAGACTGGCAGCATTTCCTGCCTGGATGGAACGACTCTGGATGCGTGGGCAGAAAGCTGTACTACCAATTATGAAAATAATGTAAATCTTCTGGTTGAAAACTTTTCTCAGTATACCTTTACACTCTCAGACGGTACTTCCCTGATGTACAGCCTGTATCTGCCGGATGATTACTCGGAAGACACCGAATATCCTCTTGTTCTGTTTATGCCGGACGCCACCGGGGAAGGCAGCGATGAATATCTCGCCCTGACGGAAAGTCTGGGCGGCGTGATATGGACAACCGAGGAATGGCAGAGCGAGCATAAAACTATCGTGCTTGTCCCGCAGTATGAGTCTTCCAATACCGAAGACCCTGCGTATACCATGGAACTGGTCACTGAGATTGTCAGCCAGTACAACGTGGATACCTCAAGAGAATATCTGGTCGGACAGTCTTCCGGAACCATCCGCTCCATCAAACTGCTCATTGATTATCCGGATGAATTTGCCGGCGCTCTTCTGGTCGCAGGACAGACCGATTCCGCCTATACCGATTCGATTTCACAACTGTCCACGCAAAACATCTGGATGATCTGCTCCGAAGGCGATGCGAGAGCCTATCCGGGCATGACCGAGATCACCGAAGCCGTGGAAGCGGAAGGAACCGAAGTGACCATTGCACAGTGGGCAGCTACTCTGACCGATGAAGAACAGGAACAGCTGGCAGCTGAGCAGGCTTCGGCGGGAACCACGATCAACTGGACTGTTTTTGATGCGAATACAGTAATGAGAGACGATGTAACCTCCACAGACGCTACAGAACACATGAATACCTGGCGAGTGGCCTATGATCTGGACACGGTAAGGGAATGGCTGTTTGAGCAGACAATATAAGAACAGAATCTCACAAAACGAGTTTCAGGCCGGATAAAAAATATCCGGCCTGTTCTTCATTAAGCCGTACTTCCTGCAGCCGTCTGAGCACAGTCTGTTTTCCACCTTATCTGTCTGGCAGCGCACTCCTGCCGGAAGCAATTTCCTGATGGCTAATGTCGGCATTTATTTTTCATTTTCTCCAAGAGCCTCCTTGTCCAGGATGCGAAGGACTTTCGGATTCTGCAGATACGCCAGACGCGCATTCGCAGGAATGATAATCGAACAGATCGTATCAGCCGCGCCGGTGCAGACTTTTTTGTAAGTAATCCGCGCCGGGTGGTCTTCCGGAAGCTGGTACATCAGGTCATCCAGTTCCGAATAATTCTCTTCATCATCAGAAACCTTTGCTTTGTTTATCAGCTCCAGCACGCCCCGAAAGTTCGGAGTCCTGCCCTGCTTTGAAAACTCATACCAGACATCCAAAAGATTGATTGCCTGCAGGAGCATCGATTCCGAGTGCTCCCAGAATGGGGCATTCAGGGCGGCGCAGTTCTTCTTAAACGACTCAGCTGTCACAAAGTACCCGGAATGAACCGTCCATGTACGTGGTAGTTCCTTTGTTAAAGGATCCCTCAAAGATGCCCTCAATTACAGTTCCATCGGAATTCTCATACATATCTGTAATCTTAACACAAAAATAATCATTGCTGTTTTCCATCTGATGGTGGTGGCTCGAATCATAGAAAACAAGCGATCCTTCCTCGCTTGTATACAAATACAGTCCATCCATGAGGCTGTCTTTCGTCACATAGAATTCATCCCCGGCCTGCGCATAATTAGGAAAACGCAGTTCAAACAGCGTGATCTCAGCGCGGCTGAAATAATAAGAAATCTCAAAGCTTTTCGATGTACCGGTGGAACGGCTGACTTCCGTGCAGGAGGTTTCCTTATCGTCCCATGTGGCATTCAGCTCCCGCCCGTTGCGTTTCATCGTCAGATAATATCCTTCCGGCTGTTTTTCGCCAAATTCCATTCCGTTTTCTACAAGCAAAAGAACTTGTCCATCAAAATCCGGAATGAAGATTGCATAACTGCCGTCCGTACATGTCAGCGTCCATGCGCTGTAACCCTCTATCGTTTCCTCCTCTGCAGTAAATCCATTTGCTTCCGCCGCTTCAAGATAGGATTCTGTGAACGCAATCAGATCATCCGGCTGCGCATACATATAAGCCGTACAAATGTAGCTGTTAGAGTACGCATAATCCTCCTGGATGGAAACCGCTTCCTCCCCAAGTATTTCTTCCGGATCCGGCACAACGCTATCATTTTCATTTTCCTCTTCAGTCAATCCGGAAAGTCCTCCTTCTGAACTCTCCAGACCGGACAATCCTGATGCATATGCCATTCCCGGGCAGCCCATCGCCAGCACCAGAGCAATCACACATACAAACACCTTACAACGTTTCCTTGCTGTTAAATTTCTAAATTTTCTTTTCATCTCTTTCTCCTTTCTGGTTAATAGCCCGGTACATATACATATTCGCGCTGTGTAATTGTGCCTTTGCCGTTACAGGACGAGCAATAAATCGGGCAGGCTACCGTCTGGCCATAAAGCCGGTAAGTTCCTGTCCCATTGCACACGCTGCACCATCCTCCGACACAGGATGGGCAGTCCACCTCTTTTATCTGCCATTCCCAATGACCACTCGTGCCAGTACTTTGGGCGCTTTCGGTATTTTGAGTGCTCTCGTTGTTTTCAGAAGTGGAACTGTCATCTGCACCGCTTTCTTCTGACTTTAGTTCTTCCACGGAAGCAATCCATTCATCTGCATTTTCCGTAAATTCTACTTTCTCGATTTCCATTCCGGCATCTACAAGCACCAGCACCTGATCTTTCCCATCAAATTCTGAAACAATCAGTGTTTGCTCCCCATTTTCTCCGGTGAGCACAAAGCCGCTGTATCCTTCGATCTCCTCTGCTTCCCATTCCCAGATGCTCCAGTGCTCACAGGCAAGGAGAGCAAACAGGTAATCATCTTCGGAATCCCAACCATCCGGATAATCCCAGGTATAAGCGTCGCATAAAAATTTCTCAGAATAAACATATTCCTCCTGCAGGATCCTGCAGGAAGTACCCAGGAGATATTCCAGATCAGGAAATGTACATTCAGATGCCCCGGCCACCCATTGCGGACCAGCCAGCATCAGAATACATCCTGCTGCCATGATCATTGTACGCATAATTTTGTTTTTCATTTTTTCTCCCTCCATTCAGCCATGGAGTCCGCTAAGGCCTAAGCCAGTCTCAGCCTCTGTTTCTCCGATTATTTCAATCGTATTCGTCTTCTCAGATTCATCTGCTTCCGCAGAAGTGTCCGAATCTTCAGATTCATCTGTTTCCGCAAAAGTGTCCGTTTCCCCAGATCCATCTGCTTCCGCAGAAATATCTGCCTCTTCGCTGAATCCGAAATCTATCGATATATAGAGGGATATCGTATTGCTGCCTTCCTGAGCAATAGCCAGAACAACCTTGTTCCCGTCCTCCCTGTTCTCATAAATACTGTGCATGGTCTCAGATCCGGAATAATCAAGCCAATACCTATGATAAACTGCATTCTCAGTCTCATAGACATCTGAATCCGAGATTGAAAAATCCGGATATCTGGTCTCCCAGCTTTCCACAATATCCGCCAGAAGATCCGTCACATCTGACTGAGATTCTGTCTGATAAACGTATTTTATACTGTAATCGTCGTTCTGTTCCACTTCTGTAAGCGAAAGCAGACTGGAAAACGGTTCTTCGTCAAAAACAGGAATCATAACAGAAACTTCTGAAGAATCCTCCTGTATTGAAGTTTCTTCTCCTTCCCAGTCCAAAGATATATCTGCGGAGAGATTCGAGACATAAATGTAAATATAATCCTCACTATCGCTGATAGACGAAGCGACCACAGTGACCTTCCCCTGTGTACTGTCTCCCTCCGGTGCAAGCTCAATTATCATGAAATAGTCTGCCACTTCCGAAGACTCATAGTCATACTCCTTGCGAATCGTTTTAAAACCATAGTCTGATTCCAGAACAGAAACATAGTTTGCTGCTAACGCTTCCGCATCTGAATCAGGCCGATACTTTACGGCAGTTGACTCCTTCACCCATTTGCCCTCAATACCAAGAATTGTATCCGGATCAGGTAATGAAAAAAATGCCCTGCCCTGTGCGTAAGGCTCCATTTCCACCAGAGTATAAGAAGAGAAAATGTCGCCAGACGCGCCAATAGCGGCTACATTTGACCCTTCATTATTATGCGCATATCTGATGAAAATTTCCCCTTTCTCCGGGTCTCCGTCATAGGCAAGGGTGATCTTCACTTCTTCGAGCATATAATCATCCGGATTCGGATTAGAAACGCCATCATGATCAATATCCCAGATTTCCGTTTCAAAATTATAATCAGATATAAGCAAATTCGCATAAGCTTCTACCACATCCATCACATCATATCCAGTAACACTGGTATAGGTAAAATCTTCACCATCAGGAACCGTATTAAGCGCTTCTTCTTCTACATTGAAAAAAGCGACCGGATCAGGTAGCGCTATTTCCGATGCTGCTGATACCATCTTATAAAAAGCTCCCTGCTGTGCAAGCAACGACGTAAAAATTCCAACAATCATCATAAACGCAACCACTGTTCTATTTTTCCATTTCATCCTTATCCTCCTCCGTATTTTTTTATAAACAAAATATCACAACATCTCCCTATTTGCAATATTATTTCATTTTTTCGACATGGCATTCAAGTACAACATATGCTCTCAATCACAGCCTTAATCTAACTTTCCATACATTCGAAAGGCCCGTCTCCATCATGATTTTGCTGTAGCCATGTCCAATCAGGACTTCGACAGCCATTTTCTTCCAACCGGTAAGCCAGGTCCACGATGGCTCCGGCAATCCGATCCGCCACCTTATCCGGATGGCTTGGATTTACTTTTTCAATCATAATCAGTTCATTCCTTTCCTTGCACGGAGCAGCCACTCCATCACATCATCCTGCGAACTTGCACCGGTGGTCGGGTGCTTTGCCACAATTACTTCCTATACCATAAAGTCTCTGCAACATCTCCTCAGCTTCCTCTCGTAACGCCATCCCAATAGCAAGCCCGCACTCAAAAAATTCCCTGTTCTGACAGTCTGACTTGATGGCCTGATCGTCCAGCACTGCTTCCACCATGCCATATTCACTCGGTTTCATGTATAATCCCAATTTTGGGGCGATTCGCTAAGTATTGGGCCGCCCTTTACAGGCAGTGTGAAACAAAATGGGGACCTACACGAACCCTTGTGTGTTCCAGATGATCATCTCTGTAAATTCATAAATTTTTCCTGTTCATAAAATCGCCCGTTGTTTTTCCATCTCGTTCCGATTATAATCTGTGTAATTGTAAAATGCGATCCGGTAATGATTGATATGCTGCGCCAGTCTCCCGGTTTTCTGCCGGGATATCATATGAACAAAACAAACTGGCTCAGTATCCTTCTTGATGGAACGGTTTCTGATGAGCAGATTCTGGATTTGCTGGATTTGAGTTTTCAGATAACGGCAAAGAAAAAGAAACAATGACTGGAGAGATATGGATTGAGGTGAAACAATATATAGTAGATGAATTGAAGGAAATATAGGTTACGGATGAAATGGAACAGACCTTTGGTATACGCCCTATAAAAGCGGTATTGAGGCTTGACCTGATCATTCATTTCTGAACGCCTACTACATGTTCTGAAAACAAAAAGACGCCCATTTCTGAACGTCTTCTGCCTACAGTTTCTATTCAATTTTTGTTCTGATCTAGCACTAATGTTACATATCCGTAATTTGATACGAACCCATTATGCCAACTTTCTTTACACCATTTGCGTTAAGCGGCAAGGAATTTACAGACTTTTTATCACTTCAAAAGAAACCTCATCAGGCAGTAAATTTCTTCCATTGCAATCACGCAGAATTAGCAGAATTACATCCACTCAAAATTGTCCTTACCGGCACCCAGTTCAAAATGATATTTGCCGATTCCCAGATCAGCGCCGGAATAAGAGCCATTCGAGCAGGTCATGCTTACCTTGTTGCCCTTGCCCTTGATGGTAAATGCCTGCTTATTCATCGCCGTTGGTGCCAGTAAAGCCGCCTTAACGCCTTCGCTGAACCACTTCGGAGCGGTGCCCTCATAAGACGATATGTCCGATGCTGCTTTAGACTTATGCGGGACGCCCTGGTTCTCACCGTAGCCAACCACGACGATTCCGATAATTTTCGTGCTGTCTGTCGCATTTACATTCTTTTTAGCGTTCTTACGGCTGAACATTCCGCCAATCCACCAGGTATTCAGGCCGAGCGTTTGCGCATAAAGCATCAGATCAGCGCTGCTGTACCCCAGTTTTTCGTCAATCCCCGGCGTGTCTGGGCCCGCCAGAATGATGTAGTTTTTGACGCCCTTTGACATCAGCGCCGCTATAATCCCCGGCATCGCATCCTTGCTTTCCGTGACAAGCTTCATATTCAGACCATACTTCTGATTCTGAGCCTTAATCCTGTCATTGAGCTGCCGAACATCATTTGCTGACAGCGGCTTATCCGTGTATTTGCTCACTTTATGTCGTGCGCTCATTGCTTCCTGTAATGTCATAATGACCTCCTTTTTTGCTGTGGTTTCCCGCATCTGGACATAACTGTTCATGCTCAGTACCTTCGCAGTTACATCAGGTTTTCTTTTTCCTTACAAAAAACGGCAGAACCGCTTTTGCTCCTTTAAATAACGGACCTTCAAATTCTTTTGCTACCGCCTTCAGGTTTTGCCGGATTGGCAGGGACTGCGGGCAATGCTGCTCGCATTTTCCACATTCCTTGCACAGGCTGGCGTAGCTGGGCTTATCATTCATCAGGGTTCCCATATAATACTGGATCAGTCCCTGACTTTTGCTGATGGAGTAACGGGTATTGTAGGCAGTAAAGCAGG
>JAJBVE010000188.1 GCA_020859995.1 Clostridiales bacterium | reverse complement strand
ATTTACAACAAAAAAGAGAGGTATAAGCCTCTCCAAAGTGTTTAACTGCCGACATGGACTAATCGTTCCTTGCGCACAGTCTTTCAAGCTCTTCCATTCGCTCTGCCAGATACATCTCCGGAATATACTGATGGACTTCCTTATATATCTTTAGTGCTCGCCGGAGCATTCCCATATCCGGGTGCTCCGCGTCAAGCATTCCGATCGAGTAACAGGCATCTGCTATCTCATCATAGTGTTTGATATCATGTGTCTGTGAAAAACGTTCCTCCAGCAATGCCAGTTCCTTTCGATACCACAGGGCGGCGCTTTTCAAATCAGGTTTTCTTTCGAACATATTGGCAATCCTGCCGTAGGCTGCGATTCGCTTTGTCTCTGGTTCTGTAAGCAAGTTTTGACATACTGACCGGCTCCTTCCTGTCTGCTTTGAAAGATGGATTCCATTGTTTTTTCTGGCAGGATGCGGCTGTGTTATATCTCACAGCTGGATATAGAATGATTATAAGCGGAGTAGTAATGATCTGCAACAAACATTTTTGTGCTTAAAAAGATATGGAAGCAAACACTTTCCTGTGATATACTAAACCAAAACAAAACTTTGGGAAGAGGGGGAATCCTATGTCAGCGCAGTCACAAGAAAAAGTGTATACAATAGACGATATCGAAGCTCTGCCGGAAGGGCAGCATGCGGAGCTGATTGACGGTGTGATATATGATATGGGAGTACCGACAAGAGTACATCAGGAAATCAGTATGTTTTTGTCACGCTGCATTGATAATTACATTCAGAAGAAAAAAGGCGGATGCAAGGTCTATGCGGCGCCATTCGCTGTTTTTCTGAATAAAAATAATTATAATTATTTTATGCCAGATTTGTCAGTAATATGTAATCCGAATAAGCTTTCAGAACGTGGCTGCGAGGGCGCGCCTGATTGGGTGATAGAGATTGTATCTCCTTCAAGCAGGTCGATCGATTATATTACAAAGCTGTTCAGATACAGCGCTGCGGGAGTCAGGGAATATTGGATCATTGATTCGGAAAAAGACTCGATTACTGTCTATAATTTTAAAGATGAAAATGGAGGCAGTTATACGATGTCGGATGTTGTCCCTGTCGGTATTTACAACGGGGATTTACAGATAGATTTTTCCACGCTGCGTATTTAGCTGCTGTTAAACGGTTGCTTTTGCGAAAGTGCTGCGGCTTTGGCTTCAGAACCATCCGAAGATGTCTGTGAAACCCTAAATCAAATCAAAACGGAGGAATACTATATGAATGCTTACACAGGGACGGAACCATATGTTTTTTTATCGTATTCTCATACTGACATGGAGATTGCACAGGAAATCATTATTGGTCTGAAACAAAAGATGTGCCGGATCTGGTATGATGAAGGGTTGACTCCGGGGGGAATCCTGGAATGATGATCTTGCGGAACACTTAAAAAACGCGGAAGCTGTTATAATTCTGCTGACAAAGCAGGCAGCCATGTCTCAATACGTGAAGACTGAAATCAATTATGCCATATCGAAACAGATAAAACTTCTTCCGGTCTTATTGGAGCATGTGGAGTTACCCGCGGGATTGGAAATGATGCTAAGCAGTACACAATATCTGGATTTATCTCAAAGTAATGGAGATATAAAAAAGCAAGTATCTCTTATAATATCCCACCTTCCGGGAAAGGTGTTTGCTTCAAAAAAGGTTCCTTTTTTCGAGAATAATGAGTTTTCATTTTACCTGGAAAAGGAAACAACGGTGAATGGCGCATCCTCGTCAGAAAAAAGCGCAGACTCATTTTCAATTATATGCAGAGATAATAAAAGTGGAGAGGCAAAGAATCTGTTTGAGTTTCACGGTACGAAGGCATATGATATTGATTTTACAATTACACAGTGCAAAACGATCGATGATGATTATTTCGTAGGTAATATCAGAGGAATACAGATTTTTCATGTACTTGCTAAGTGTGAATTGGAATATCCATTAACCGGGCCGGATTTTCAGCTGCTTTTGATCATGGCATTAAGAATCCCGGAAGACAGCTTTCCAACAGTGTCTCTCATAGATTATCAGTACATTCACGTTATACAGGCAAAAATAGATGAAGGAAAGAAAATCAGCGAATCCGCATGGGGCAGGGCTATTGACGCGGAATGTAAGCGAAAGCTTTGTGTGACGCATCTCACGGCCTGCTGCCAATCATCATAAAAGCTGATTAGTCCATGTCCATCCCTGACTCGTCCTCGTTTCCGCCTCTGCCAGTAAACACCTCGTTAAACAGCTTCAGTTAATTAAAAAAAGAGATGGAGACAGACACTTTCCTGTGATATACTAAACCAAAGCAAAACTTTGGGAAGAGGGGTTCTCAGTATATGAAAATGTTTGATTATGAAATTCTGGATGATGGTACTCTTCGACTAACGTTTTTTCACGGGCTCTTTTGTTTACCGCAGAGTCAGCAGGTGAGCCGGCAGGTGGTCATACCAGCCGACATTGACGGGCATCCGGTCAGCATCATTGGCTCGTGGCTATTTGAGGATGAACGGGATCTGGTGAAAATCACACTTCCAGAGGGAATCACAACGATTGAATCCGGTGCCTTTCGGAATTGCAGAAGTCTTGAAGAAATAAATCTCCCGGAAAGTATCACTTCCATTGGTGAGGAAGCTTTTTATCAATGCCTGAACCTGAAAAGAATTTCGCTGCCGGAGAATCTGCCCGTAATAGAGAATAGGACATTCTTCCGCTGTTTAGAGCTGGAAAGTATCACGATTCCCGATTCGGTCACCAAAATAGCCAGTAATGCCTTTTTGCTCTGCCGCAGGCTGTCAAAGCTTGTCATTCCGGAAAGGGTATCGGAAATCGGAGACCGAGCATTTAGCATCTGCACCTGCCTGACGGACGTTACGTTCCCGAATCACGAGATCCGCCTGGGAGAGCGTGCTTTCGCTGGGTGCGTGTGTCTGAAAAATATCCGGTGGTCCGCGGACCTGCTGCGTCCTTATCTTGAAAGCGATGTTTTCTTAAAGTGTTATACGCTCACCTCCCGCGTATACCAGGGTGAGTACGTTTATGAAATCACGGGCGATGCGGATGATAGAAGGGCAAACCTGATTCTTTATATTGGGACAGGCTCCAGAACAATGCTGCCGGAATCAATTGACGGATATCCGGTCGCTCAGATCTGCACAAAGCTTTTTGCAAATGTCTTTCATAGTTTTTCTTATCAAAGTGTCGCACTAGAAGAGATTTGCGTACAGAAAGATAAGTTATCTTACGCCAGCCGGGATGGAGTGTTATACAACAGGGATTTTTCCACTCTCATCTGTTATCCTGACGGGAAAAAAGATTCGTTTTTTCGGGTTCCGGATTCTGTTACACAGATCGGGGAGGCGGCTTTTTCTCATTGCCCGTATTTGATGAAGGTGGAATTGCCGCCTGCATTAAAGGAGATTTCGAAGGGTGCCTTTGCGTACTGTGAATCCCTGTGGCATGTGTCTCTTTCGAACGGTGTCACGACCATAGGCGATTATGCTTTCAGTGAAACAAACCTGAAAAATATTGATATTCCGGACAGCGTCAGCTGCCTGGCAGAAAATGCTCTGAAAAGCTATGCGTCAGGGGAATATAAAATCACAGAAGCCGTGCTGACAGAGGCCGATGATCCAATCCGGCGGGAAAAAGGTCTCTCTGTTCCTGAGATGATTTTAAATGGGCTGAAAAGAAAAGAGGCGGCATGGGAGAAACGCCATGAACCATTTATGAGCACATCATACGGTCAGGTGACGTTTAAAGAATGCGATTATTATCCGGTCGTCACAGCCGGAATTCATCCAAAATCAATTGAGTTCGAGCGGTATGGGAGTTGCGCGACGGTTCTCGGAAGCGAGCTTGTCATATATTGTCCAGAGCCTGTTCGGGTGACGGATGAAACGGTATCAGAATGGCTTGCGATATTAAGCCGGCCTTCCCTGTCTTATATCCATTTTCAGCACCTTTTTGATACGAGCGGACTGACAACAATCGGAAGAACCTTTTCCGGAACGTCTCTCGAAAGAATTGATGATGACTGGGATCTGGACCTTAGCGGAGTGCGGGATTTGTCGGAAATGTTCAGTGGATGTTCTGAACTTTACAAAGCGGATCTGAGGCAAATGAATTTCAGCGGCGCGACGACCCTGCGGGGGATGTTTTGTGACTGCGGCGAATTGTATTCCGTTAATATGAGGGGGATGGATTTACATCAGGTGAAGGATTTAAGCGAGATGTTTCTTAACTGCGTCAATCTATGTAAGGTAGATTTCAGCTATGCGGATCTGAGTAATGTCGAAAATCTGGCTCATATGTTCGAAGACTGCAGACCGCCGGTGGAAGTAAACTGGACTGGGACGAAGCTGCCGCAGGGAATATCGGTCTCGAATCTGTTCGATGACGAGGAAGAGCTGTAATGCATCCATCCTGAAATAAGAGCGTAATCACTCCGGCAATGATAATAAAATTAAAATATAATCAGTCCGCCGAAAGTGCGATAGAAAAGACAAAAAATAAACTATCAGAACGTGGCTGCGAGGGCGCGCCTATTGGATGACAGAGACTGTATCTCCTTCAAGGCATGATATACGAAACAATAGGCTGATGAATGAGGTGACAAAGTTGGATAAATATGAATATAACCTCAAGCTGGAGAAGATTGATAAGTTTGTAGATCAGGGCGATTATGAAATGGCGGCGAAGCTGGCGGATACGATCGACTGGCGTAGGGTTCGGAATGTGCGGACACTGTGCCTGATCAGTGAGATTTACGAGGCGGCGGGCAGGCTTGAACGGAGTAAGGAAATGCTGGAGCGCGCGTATAACCGGTCCGCCGTGGGCCGCACGGTTTTGTATCGGCTGGTTGAAGTGACAACCGCGCTTGGACAATATGATGAGGCATTGGAATATTATTCGGAATATGAACAGATTGCTCCATGTGATAATAACCGATATGTATTAAAATATTTGCTATACAAGGGAAGAGGCAGTGCTCCGCAGGATCTGATCCCCATCCTGGAGGAGTACCTGAAACAGGAGTACACGGAACGCTGGGCCTATGAGCTGGCGACCGTTTATCAGCAGGCAGGACAGATTCAGAAATGTCTGGCTGCGTGTGATAATCTGGTTTTATGCTTCCCTTCAGGCAAGTATGTGAAGAAAGCACTTGATTTGAAAAAGCGTTACGCTATGCTGACTCCAAAACAGCAGCAGATTTATGCTATATGCCTGCGGGAAGATGAGCATAAAAGCATTACAGCATCGAATGCGGATACTGTTAATACAAAAGAAAAATATGTATTTATAAGTTATAGCTCAAAAAATCAAAGGATAGCCGATTCGGTCCGTTTTATGCTTCTGGAAAAAGGTGTGCCTTGCTGGATGGCACCTTATGATATACCAGCAGGAAGCAAATATGCCTATGTAATTAATGATGCTCTGGAGAACTGCGCATGCTTACTGCTGCTTCTTTCGAATGCGTCACAAAACTCCCAATTTGTTGAAAGGGAGATTGAAAGGGCTATTTCTTATAAAAAAGCAATAATTCCTATGCAATTGGAAGAATTGGAATTGAATTCTGGCTTTAAATTCTACATAGGTAATTGCCAGATTATCTCCGTACCAGAAATTCGAAAGAATTCACCTGAATTTGACCGAATTTTAAAAGGAATTAATCGTTATTTATAACTTGTGGAGAAAAATTTAAAACAGCATAAGAGCATTCCTGCATTTGATGACAAAGTTTTTTGTTTTGATGCGCCTGCTTTAATGGAGTAGAAAATTATTCTGAGAAATGAATTCCCCCCTTGTGTTTGTAATACCTGGGAAGTGGTAGGATAACTTATCGGAAGAAAAACGCAGTTGCGGGTTTTCTTCCGATAAAGTAACTGAAGCTGTTTAACGAGGTGTTTGTAGCAGGAGGGAAATTCTATGAAAAGAACTATGGAAGGCAAACCAGTTATTATTATTACGGCATTTCTGGCGGTTTTATTTCTTGGGGGCGGACTCGCGTCAAATATTCATATGATTATGTTTTCCACGCCGCTGTTTTTACATGACCTGAATGGGAATGTTATTAACACTGCGTCATATATAGTGGAACCACTGTCTTTTACCCTTTTTGGACTGCTGTTTTTGTGTTTTGCGGTTTGGAGCGGAACCATTTTAACAGTAGACGAGGAGGGGATTTCTCTTTCTTTTCTTTCTTATAAGTTTGAGAACATGACATGGAATAATATGAAAGAAATTTGTGTTATTTCTGATGATGAGGACGAGAAAAAACGAAAGTATATTTATTTTAGCAATGCAGAATTGTCGGTGCTCGAGCGGTTTAAAAATATCTACCCGACTATAAACTACAGAATAACGAAAAACTGCCTTACCCTGTTCGTGAAAGAAGAGGATATAAATATAATCCGTAAAATGTGTGGCCGGGATATTCTTTCGTATACTGAGGAACAGTTATACGATGCTGCAGAACTTCTATTATTGGGGGAACCAGAGAAAAAACATCTTATTGAATGCCTGGAGGATGAAAACAGGAAATTGAAAGCCGAACTGGGGTAAAAAACTGGAAACGGAAGATTGAACTGGTAAAAACAGACAATTGGGAACTGGGCAGGGAATGGGAGGAACATGATTATGAAGAAAATTATGCGCAACAAACCATTGGCAGTTTTGGCTGCTGCGTTATTGATGATCTATACGATATGGGGATGGCCATATATCAAAAATATATTGACAGACTGCCCGTTTTTCGGAGAGAATGGGCTGCTTTATATTGAAAATGGAATGCTGGCTGAAGTGATATGTCTGCTAATGATCTGGGCACTCCTTATCAGTTTATTCGTTGACTTCGCGACAGTCGTAACGATTGATCACGAAAAAATCACGGTCTCTTTTCTGTTTATGAAATTAAAGACTATGAACTGGACTGATGTAAAGTGCGTGGGCTTGATTGAGCAGGGGATTCTTCGAGAAAGGAACAAATATAAGAGAAGCATTTATATTTCAGATGAAATCCCGGATTTGCGGACGCGGCTGCTGATGTGCGCGGAATTGTACGGAACGGATAAATCGGAGCATCGTATTTGTCTGAAATACAGGAAAAAGGATCTGGAATTTATAGACTCTATTTGGGAGGGACCTTATATAATTGATACTGGAGAAAAATTTCACAATGATACATTTACAGATCTCGACAGGCGAATTACAGAGCTGGAAGAGGAAAATGAGCAGCTGATGTTACGGAAGGAAGAACTTGGGCTGCAATCTCCCGGCTGACTTCATGTGAGTTTGGGATAACAAATAATGTCTCCTGAAAACAGCGAACCGGGTGTTTCAGGAGACAGCAATTTTACTGAAAACCTTACTTGCGCCCCCGATCCTGGTCCAGCTCCTTTAGTATCCCGCTCGCCAGTACAATGGCCAGCACAAACGCCAGCACGTCGGAAACCGGCTGGGCGAGCTGCAGTCCGCGCAGCCCGAAAAAGCGCGGGAGGATGGCCAGCACGGGGATCAGAAACAGCCCCTGTCTGGCGCAGGAGATGATGGAGGCGCGAAAGCCGTAGCCAATGGACTGGGAGAACATGTTGCACATGATGTAGTATCCCCAGAGCGGCATGGTGAGCAGCTGGGCGCGCAGCGCGAATGTGCCGATCTCGATGACCTCCGCGTCATCCCGCCGGAAGAGCGCGATAATGTGGCCTGAGAACAGCTGGGAAATGCCGCACAGCACAAGCAGTGTGATTGTTGCGACTTTTACGCAGAACCAGAACGACCGTTTTACACGGTCGTATTTTTTGGCACCGAAATTGAAGGCGCAGACCGGCTGAAAGCCCTGCCCGAATCCAATGACGACGGAATTGATGAACATTGTAAAGCGTGAGACGATGGACATTGCCGCGACCGCCGCGTCGCCGTAAGAGCCGGCGATGGAGTTCAGCATTACGGAAGAGATGCTGGCAATCCCCTGCCTGGCGAGGGAAGGGGCGCCGGTGTACAGGATGCGCCCGTAAATCTGAAGGGATGGTTTGTAATTGCGCGGTGTGATGCGGATTGCGTCCTTATGCGTATTGCACATAAACAGAAGAATGCAGAAGCTGACAAACTGGGAAAATCCGGTCGCGACGCCGGCGCCCATGGTACCCATTCCCGCTCCGAAAATGAGGATTGGATCCAGCACCATATTTAAAATGCCGCCGGTGGTGATTCCCACCATGGAGTAGACGGCCAGCCCCTGGAAGCGGAGCAGGTTGTTCATGATAAACGAGCACATCATAAAGGGGGCTGCCAGAAAAATGTAGCGGGCGTAGTCCATCGCGTAGGGGGCGATGGTTTCCGTGGAGCCCAGCAGCATGACGATGGGGTGCAGCAAAGTCAGACCGAGCACGGATACCACACATCCAAGCGCAAATCCGGTAAACCAGGCGACTGACGCATATTTTTTTGCTTCTTCTTCGTCGCCTTTCCCGAGCAGCCGGGAGATGTTGTTGCCGGCGCCCATGCCGATCATAAAGGCGAACGCCTGAATCAGAGCCATCGCCGAATAAATAATTCCCACAGCTCCGGAAGCGGATGTGCCAAGCTGGCTTACAAAGAAGGTATCCGCCATATTATATATAGAAGTAATCAGCATCGACAGAATCGTTGGTCCCGCCAGCTTCGGTATGATCCGCTCCACCGGATCATTCAGCATCTGCTCGTTGCGTGATCGTGTATCCTTTTTGGCCATGATGCATTCCTCCGTCTCAAATCTTTTCTTATTATACTGATTTGAGAGAAAAATACAAGAGAAGTTATTGAAATCCAGCGCCAAAGAATAAAAAGCTGTGGTTTAACCGAATCCCAGATTTTTTGC
>JAJBVE010000122.1 GCA_020859995.1 Clostridiales bacterium | reverse complement strand
GACTGAGCGCGCCGTTGGCGCGGAACAGCCGCTCCGTTTTATCGGAATTCGCAACGAAACAGTGGAAAGGATAAGTCCTCGGTATAAAATAGTTCTTAGAGAAAAGAAGGAGACAATTATTATGAAGAGAAAAGCAGTTGCAGCTGTAATCGCAGCAATGATGGTAGCAAGCCTTGGCACAACGGCTCTGGCAGATGCTTCGGGAGATATCGTAGTATGCTCAAGAGAAGATGGTTCCGGTACACGCGGCGCGTTCATCGAGCTGGTCGGCGTAGAGCAGAAGGATGAGGACGGCAATAAAGTAGATATGACAACAGAAGCAGCTGAGATCACCAACAGCACAGCAGCTATGATGACCAAGGTGGCAGGTGATGAGAATGCGATCGGATACATATCTCTCGGTTCCCTGGATGACAGCGTGACAGCAGTGGCAATCGATGGAGTAGAGGCTTCGGTAGAGAATGTAGAGTCTGGTGATTACACTGTGGTACGTCCATTCAACATTCTGACCATGGAAGAGGTCAGCGAAGAGGCTCAGGATTTCATTGATTTCATCCTCAGCGAGGAAGGCCAGGCGGTCATCTCTGACAACGGCTATATCGCGCTTTCTGACGCGGAGCCGTTCGCAGGCGGAAATGTTTCCGGCAAGGTGGTTGTAGGCGGTTCTTCTTCTGTAACACCGGTTATGGAGAAGCTGGCTGAGGCTTATGCAGAGGTCAATGCGGATCTGGAGATCGAGGTTATGCAGAGCGATTCTACTACAGGCGTAACTTCCACAATTGATGGCAACTATGACATCGGAATGGCTTCCCGCGAGCTGAAGGAAGAGGAAGAGGCAGAAGGCGTATCCTCTACCATGATCGCACAGGACGGCATCGCTGTGATTGTTAACAATGAGAGCGGTATCACCGATCTGACCACTGAGCAGGTTATGCTGATCTACACAGGCGAGATCACTACCTGGGAAGAGTTGGCAGAGCTTCAGGCTGAAGCCGAGTGATAGTTCACCAGTCAGCGAAATACCTGATGAACAGGTAAATAAAGAAAAAATAAGCAAAAACAGATAAGAGTTTTATAGAGCAGTTTAGCGGCACCAGCCATATGGGAAACCGATCTGGATGGTGCCGCTGCTGTATCACATTATGATATGCAAAACCACATGAAGGAGAGAGTATGACACAGAAGTTTTCTGAAAAAAAGGAGAGCCTCGCCATGAAAAATCATCCTTCGGATGATGGCTCGGCCTACGTCCCTAATTTTCTTCGAAAATTGGGACAAGATATGCGAATCGTATTTCTGATCGCGGCCTGTTTTTCCATTCTGGCCGTTGCCCTGATCTGCGTATTCCTTTTTGCCAACGGCATTCCGACTATGATAAAAATCGGAATTCCGGACTTTCTGCTGGGTACGACCTGGAAACCATCCAATAATATTTACGGTATTTTGCCGTTTATTCTTGGCAGCATCTATGTTACAGCCGGCTCCATTGTGATCGGAGTGCCGATTGCGATGCTGACTGCAATCTTTCTGGCGTTCTATTGTCCGAAGCGGATTTATTCGCCGATGAAGTCCATGATTAACCTGCTCGCGGGCATTCCGTCCGTGGTATACGGTTTCTTCGGTATGGTCTGGATTGTTCCGATGATGAAATCTATTATCGGAAGCTCCGGCAGCACAATGCTGACCGCGTGCATTCTTCTGGGGATCATGATTCTCCCGACAGTGATCGGTGTCATGGAGCCGGCACTTCGAAGCGTACCGGAAAGCTATTATGAAGGTTCCCTCGCACTTGGCGCTACTCACGAGCGCAGTGTATTCTGCATCATTCTTCCGGCAGCGAAATCCGGAGTAATTGCGGGCGTGGTGCTTGGAATCGGCCGCTCGATCGGTGAAACGATGGCTGTCATCATGGTAGCCGGCAACCAGACCTGGATGCCGCAGGGGCTTTTAAAGGGTGTGCGCACCATGACGGCGAATATAGTAATTGAGATGGGATATGCATCCGGACTGCACAGGCAGGCTCTGATTGCCACAGGCGTGGTGCTGTTTGTCTTCATCCTGATCATCAACCTGAGCGTATCTCTTCTGAAGAGGAGGGGCGAGCATGAGTAAAAGAATCGATTATTTGAAACATCATCCGATCTCCGCGATCGTCAGATGCCTGGTCTGGCTGGCCGCGATGATTACGGCTGTCGTACTGGTATTTATTGTAGGATTTATTCTGGTAAAAGGAATTCCAAACCTGAAGCCGAGTCTTTTTGCACTGAAATATACGTCGGATAATGTTTCTCTGATGCCGGCACTGATCAACACCCTGATTATCACATTGCTGGCACTGGTGGTAGCAGTTCCTTTAGGTATTTTTGCAGCGATTTTCCTCGTGGAATATGCCAAAAAAGGAAGCAAGCTGGTCAGCCTGGTCCGGATTACCGCAGAGACGCTCTCCGGCATTCCTTCCATCGTTTTTGGTCTGTTCGGACTGCTGTTTTTCACGACCACGCTGGGCTGGGGCTTTTCTCTGATGTCTGGTGCATTTACACTCGTGATTATGATTCTGCCGCTGATCATGCGTACCACGGAGGAAGCCCTGCTTGCCGTGCCGGACGCGTACCGTGAAGCATCCTACGGTGTGGGGGCAGGAAAGCTGCGCACCATTTTCCGTGTCGTTCTGCCGACGGGAATTCCCGGAATCCTCTCCGGAGTCGTGCTGGCGACCGGACGAATCGTCGGCGAGACAGCGGCTCTGCTTTATACGGCCAGCACCGTCGCACAGGTGCCGAGTACCCTCTTCGGCAGCGGCCGGACTCTGGCCGTCCATATGTACGTACTTTCCAATGAAGGCCTTCACATGGGGGAGGCCTATGCCACAGCGGTCGTCCTGATTGTGCTGGTACTGGCTCTCAATGGGCTTTCGTCGATGTGTGCCGGTCTGCTGATGAAGGGGCAGAAATAAAAAAGGCTGCCCAATGGGGCTGGATGCAAATTCAGCCTGTTTCTCAGAATCCGGAAGCAGAAATGTTGGAATGAAATCAGAAGACCGTAATTGAGTGAGAGGAAAAGATGAGATGGGAAAAATAGACATTAAAAATACAGACCTGTATTACGGGGATTTTCATGCGCTCAAAAATATCAATCTCGAAATCCCCGCAAATAAAATTACCGCTTTTATCGGGCCCAGCGGCTGCGGTAAATCAACACTTTTAAAATCCTTAAACCGTATGAACGACCTGGTAGAGGGATGTAAAATCACGGGCGAAATCACGCTGGATGGGGAAGACATCTACGGAAACATGGATGTGAACCTTTTGAGAAAGCGTGTCGGGATGGTCTTCCAGAAGGCAAACCCGTTTCCGATGAGCATCTACGACAATGTGGCCTACGGACCCAGAACCCATGGGATCCGAAACAAGGCAAAGTTGGACGAGATTGTAGAAAAAGCCCTGCGGGACGCGGCAATCTGGGATGAGGTCAAGGACCGCCTCAAGAAAAGTGCGCTGGGAATGTCCGGCGGACAGCAGCAGAGACTCTGCATCGCCAGAGCCCTCGCGGTAGAGCCGGAGGTGCTCCTGATGGACGAATCCACTTCCGCACTGGATCCGATTTCAACATCGAGAATCGAGGATCTGGTCATTGAACTGAAAGAAAAATACACCATCGCGATGGTTACACACAACATGCAGCAGGCAGCACGAATCTCCGATAAGACCGCATTTTTCCTTCTCGGTGAAATGATTGAGTTCGACGATACGACGACCCTGTTCTCCATGCCGAAGAACAAAAAAACAGAAGAATACATTACGGGGAGGTTTGGCTGATTATGAGAGATCGATTTGTAGAAAAACTGGATCAGCTGCAAAAAGAGCTGCTGGAAATGGGAATGCTTTGTGAAGAGGCGATTATGAACACCTATCGTCTGCTTGTCACCACAGAAAACCGGGAAAACATGGCGGAAGAAATCGACCGCCTGGAAAATGAGATTGACGGCAAGGAGCAGGCAATCGAATCCATCTGTCTGCAGCTGCTTCTGCGCCAGCAGCCGGTGGCCTCTGACCTTCGCCGGATCTCTGCAGCCATGAAAATGATCACGGACCTGGAGCGGATCGGCGATCAGGCGACGGATATTGCAGAGATCATGAAGACCGGCAGCATTGACGTACCGGTAAAGGGTGTGGCAATCACACAGATGGCCGAATTTACGATTGATATGTTAAACAAAAGTGTTGAGTCTTATGTAAACCGTGACCTGGAGCTGGCAAAGGAAGTCATTGAGAGTGACGACAAGCTGGACGCAATGTTCCTGGAAGTCCGCAAAACGCTGACCGAGCCGGAGACCAGCAGCCAGTTCAGTTCAGATCAGATCCTTGACCTGCTGATGATCGCGAAATATTATGAGCGCATCGGCGACCATGCGACGAACATCGGGGAATGGGTGGAATTCTCCCTGACCGGTGTACACAGACAGGGGAAAAAGGTGTACAAGGTGTTTGGAACGTACGCGCAGTGAGGTTAGAGCTCTTTTGAAATACTTACGGACGAACCAGCCTGGCGCAGGGATCCCTGGGTTCCTCTGTGCCAGGCTGACTTTGTTGTTGTCTTGCGGGAAGAAAAGACTTGAAATTTTGCCTGCGTTTGCTTAGAATGTCTGTGGAGAAAAGAAAAGTCCGGGGCGAATGCTCTATGCCAGGATGCGCAGAGGCGAGCAGGAGCCGACCTACGGTCTTCTGTTCAATTATGGAATCAGATCCTTATCAGGGATCAGAGAAAACGAAAGCGGGGAACCTGAATGGCTCTTATTTATGTAGTTGAGGATGATGAAAATATCCGGGAGATTGAGATTTTTGCGCTCAAGAACGCGGGATATGAGGTGCAGGGATTTGACTGTGCCTCTGCTTTTTATGCCAGGCTGAAGGACCGCCTGCCCTCTCTGGTGCTGCTGGATATCATGCTGCCGGATGAGAGCGGGCTGGAGATTGTTAAAAAGCTGCGCCTTTCCGCGCGGACGCGTAAGCTGCCGATCATTCTCGTGACAGCAAAGACCTCGGAGATTGATAAGGTGAAGGGACTGGATATCGGGGCGGATGATTATATTACGAAGCCGTTTGGCGTGATGGAGCTGATTTCCCGTGTCAAGGCGCTGATGCGGCGCACGAAGGACATGGAAGAGGAACGTCTCATCCGTCTGGACGGAATTTTTATGGATGACGAAAAAAGGGCGGTTTTTGTGGACGACGCGCCGGTGGAGCTTACCTTTAAGGAATATGAGCTGCTGAAGCTTCTTCTTTTGAACGCGGGGATTGTGGTATCCCGGGAAATGATACTTGACCGTGTGTGGGGGACGGATTTTGAAGGAGAATCCAGGACACTCGACATGCATATTAAGACCCTGCGTCAGAAGCTGGGACGGGCCGGGACTATGATACGGACTGTGCGCAATGTCGGCTACATGTTAAACAGTGAAAAATGAACTTCTGCTGCCAACAGAGCAGGTACTTTCAGACGGGGCAGATGATTTCTTGCCTGATATTATTGTTATTCCCGCAAAGTAATGAGCCAGGCAGCCGGAGCGAAGCGTAGATGCCGCGAGGGTCAAATAGCACGATGCCTGCATTGAGGTATTTGACTGAGAATGAATGAAACAACAAAAGGGGATATTGTCAGTATGAAAAAGAAAATCAACAGATATCTGGTCCTGACCGTTTTTGCGGCGATTGTGGCAACTCTTATCATAGCGGTTGCCATTTTTCGTAATATGTATAAAAATCAGGTCCTTTCGGAAATGCGGACTTACGCGGCGCTGATTAACAGCCTGACGACCTCAACGGAGGAGCTCACTTCCCAGTATACAGAGGATGTGGCTGGGCTGCGCGTGACACTGATTGACGAGGATGGTTCTGTCTTATATGACAGCGATGTGGATGGCGCGCTTGAAAATCATGCGGACCGGAAGGAAGTGCAGGAAGCAAAGTCTGACGGTGAGGGCTGGACGACCCGCTATTCAGACTCACTGGATTCAGAATTGTACTATTACGCAGTGAAAAGAGATGACGGTTCTATCCTGCGCATCAGCAAAGAAGAGGCCAGCATCTGGGGAATCTTTACCGGTACGCTTACCGGAATTTTTATCGTGGCAGCAGTGATGTTTCTGGCATGTATGTTCCTTGCCCGCACCATTACTGCCAGTATTGTTCACCCGATTGAACAGATGGCCGCTAATATCGACAGCGTCAGCGCGGACGGCATCTATGAGGAACTGGTGCCTTTTGTGATGACGATCCGCGCGCAGCATGAGGATATATTAAAAAGCGCGAAAATGAGACAGGAATTCACCGCGAACGTATCCCATGAGCTGAAAACGCCTCTGACTTCTATTTCCGGCTACGCGGAGCTGATTGAGACCGGGATCGCCGGAGAAAAAGAGGTGCAGCATTTCGCACATGAAATTCACCGGGGAGCCCAGCGGCTGCTGACGATGATCAACGATATTATCCGCCTCTCCGAGCTGGATTCAGAGAAAATGAGTCTGGCTGCGTCGAAAGTGGATCTGTATGCAGTCGCGTCCGCATGTGTAGAAAGCGTACGCCTGAATGCGCAGAAAAATCACATTTCGATAAAGTGTACCGGCAGTCCGTGCACAGTCTGTGGGGATAAAAATATGCTGGAGGAGCTCATTTATAACCTGTGTGATAATGCCATTCGCTACAACAAACCGCATGGGTCCGTGGATGTGATTGTGGAAGAGCAGGCGGACCGAGTCATCCTGCAGGTGAAGGACACCGGCATCGGAATCCCGGAAGAAAGCCAGGAACGCGTCTTCGAACGTTTTTATTGTGTTGACAAGAGCCGCTCCAAAAATACCGGCGGAACCGGCCTGGGACTGGCCATTGTGAAACACATCGTCGCGCAGCACAATGCGCGGATTGAGCTGAAAAGCCAGGTGGGAGCAGGCACCGAGATCACAGTGACATTTGAAAAACCTCAGACCGGGAAACTTTAAAGTTTTTTTAATAATCCCCTACTTGACTAATTTCCCGGAATAGTGCAATATTAATTACCAGTTATGGCAAAGATTGCTGATTATAGATTATATAGAAGGGCAAGGGGAAAGAATGAAGAAAAAACACAGGGGATTGCAGATCACGGTCCTTGTGATCATCTGCCTGATACTGGCGGGATTGTGCGGCGGCGGTTATTACCTTTACAAAAAGGTGAACAGCGGCCTGTTTTTTGAGGAGACGACTTTAAACGGATATGACGTGTCAGGCATGTCCTGCCGCGAAGTACTTCAGCTGTTGAAGGCGGATTACACCGCGCCGACGATGACCATCACAGAAGGGGAGGAGACAGTCCTGACGCTGACCCTCGAAGAGATGGGATACACGATTGACGAAACAGGTCTTCTCTCTGATATTCAATCCTGCATGCGCGAGCAGAATCTGAGCCTGCTTTTCAGCCTGAGGGAAGGCAACTCGTTCGAAGTGGAGGTATCCTTCGACTATGATCAGAATGTATTCACCTCCGCGGTGTCAGCTGACAATTTCACGGTGTCCAGGACCGTCTGTTCGGACGCGACACTGGAATATGACGGCACCGTGTACTACATTGAAGAAGAAGTCTATGGTACCGAATTTGATGACGCGGATTTGCAGGTGCTTGTGAAGGATTACGTAGACAATCTCCTGGCGGAAGACGGTCCGCAGGAAGACTTTACCATCGCTGTCCCGGAGTCCTTTTACTATCTGCCGGCAGTTACGCAGGATGATTTTGAACTGAATACCCTGGTGGATATCTACAATTCATATTGTCAGACTGTAATTACACTGACCTTCGGCGAGGAGGAGATCGTTCTCGACTGGTCGACCCTGCAGGACTGGATCATCATAGACGGGGAGTTGTCCTCCATTGACGAACAGCAGGTAGAAGATTTTGTCTATAACCTTGCTGCTACCTACAATACTCTTTACCTGCCGCGCACGTTTACGACGAGCAATGGAAAGAAGATCGAGTATGAGAGCAGTGATTACGGATACCAGATCGATCAGAGCGGTGAAAAAGAGCAGCTTCTGGCGGATATCGCTTCTAATACAGAAGTGACCCGCGAGCCAGTCTACTCGACGAAAGGACGTACACGCAATGGCGTGGATGATATTTGCGGTACCTATGTGGAAGTCGACCTGACCGGGCAGCACATCTGGTATTACAAGGATGGGGAGTTGATTGTGGAAAGCGACTGTGTCACAGGCAAGCCGACCGAAGAACGCGAGACTGCGACAGGCGTTTTCATGATTCCCTATAAACAGACAAATGTTACATTAAGCGGCGGTACCGGTTCAAGTGCCTGGGAGACTGACGTGACCTACTGGATGCCATTTCACGACGGGCAGGGCCTGCACGACGCGACCTGGCGTTCCTCCTTCGGCGGCACCATCTATAAGACGAATGGTTCCCATGGCTGCGTCAATCTGCCTTATGACGTGGCTGAGACCATATATAATGAGATGGAAGAGCGTACTCCGATTTTCCTGTATAAAACGGAGTAAACATTTGAATCATATCGTCAGAAATCCCGACAGCAGATAATGGCGAAAAACCAGCGGGCGTAGAAATATCCGAAAACGTTTCAGAATGACTTGACACATTTGTGAAAACAGTATAAAATTAGGATGTTGTTTGGACATGCGAGTCATCTTTTTTTCGACAGATTCCCTGCAGGACGCAAAAATTTATGCCTCTGCCTGCAGATCGATTCCCGCTGAATTTCGGATGGGACAGAGAATTCTCCTTTTTCACCAGAGAGAAGTCCTCTGATTTTTGAGCGGGTTTGTTTTTGTAGAAAAGGATGACACACGATATATTTCGAACAATGAAAAATGAATAAGGAGGTGCTCCTGTGCCTACAGTGATTACAATT
>JAJBVE010000008.1 GCA_020859995.1 Clostridiales bacterium | reverse complement strand
TTGTGGGAAAATACAAGCGTTTTTATCGCGAAAAGTTTTTATTCTTTAACGCTGTAGATGCTGCATTCATACATGTCTGCAAGCAGTTTTTCCCGGATATGAGAGCCATCCCATCCGTCAGCGGCCATGCGCTGCGCGTCCAGGACCGCCTGCTTCTGCGTCACGGAGATCCGCTTGTTGTCCACGACAAAGACCCTGCCCTCGTAGCTCTGCGCCAGCATCATTGCTGTCGCGCAGGTGCTGCTCAGGGCGCTGGACATCGGAATATGTACAATCTCATCATAATCTTTCAGCAGAGAGTCCCACAGATCCGTGACGTCGCTGACCGCCGGAGCCGAGGTTGAGATCTCCGAGCCTTCTTTCAGGTGAGTGTAAAACTCTTCCTGCGTCAGATTAATATCTTCATAAAATAATTTTCCATTAATATAAAAAGGCATCGGTATCACATAGACTCCCAGCCGTTTAGCTTCGGACTGGGTGATACCACTGTTGCTGTCTGTTACAATCGCGATATTTTTCATAAAAGCTGCTCTTCCTCCCACAAAAATGACATAGCGCGCCCCAAACGCGAAGCGTTTCTCACATTGGCGGCGCGACCTGCCCTCGCCGGGTGGCATCCTCGCCCTTTGGGCGGGATATCCGTCGAGCGATAGCGAGGGGGCGCTTCCATAGCGCCGCCCCAAACGCGAAGAAATACACTTAGACCCGGAGACTATGTTAGAAGGTATCATAACACGGACAAGATAGAATCGCAATCTGTAAAAACATTATTTTTTCACTGGCAGGCTGTTTTCGCCGCGATCAGAGAATGCTATTGAAGAAAGCGCATTGCATTTGGGAAGCACATGGAAAATGCATAGAAATACTGCTGCATTTGGGGGCATGAAAAACGCATAGAAACTCTGGCGTGTTTTGACAGCGCTCTTGACAGATGAAATCCTCTGTGCTAAATTAAAACAGGTTGAGCCGCCATTGAGAAAAACTGGTGCGAAACGGACGTCCGCCGGATGTTCCGTGCTGCATTTGGGACGGCGTTGTAAATTGAGATACCCGGTGATGGAGAGAGTACGCAGATAGGATGATCACAGAGAGTCTCCGGCTGGTGAGAGGGGATATCGGGAGATTTGCGGAAGATGGCTTTTGAGGGGCGCGGACGAGTGGTATGCCGGTGCAGCTTTTAGTCCGTGACAGGTCCGCCTGTTACAGCGGTAATGAGGTTTGCGCATGCGTATGCGGGCGCAGACGAACAGAAGTGGTACCACGGATTTTCCGTCTTCTGATATGTGACAGAAGGCGGTTTTTTTATGCACACGGCCGCGTGAGGAATTATTCCGGCTAAAGCCGGACGCGGCCGGCGCGGCGGATAGGGTGAAGGGGCTCCCCCTATCCGATTTATTATGCACAGAGCCGGGCAAGGAGTTTTGCGGCTAAAGCCGCACCCGGCTCGCGCAGGCGGATAGGGGAGAAAAGCGTTCCCCTATCCGATTGCACACGGCCGCGCAAGGAATGATTCCGGCTAAAAAATAAATTTAAAATTGGGAGGTCAGACATGAGCAAAAAGAAGTATTACATGACTACAGCGATTGCCTATACGTCGGGGAAACCGCATATCGGAAATACCTACGAGATTGTGCTCGCGGACAGCATCGCGAGGTTTCGCAGAGCGCAGGGATATGATGTGTTTTTCCAGACAGGGACGGATGAGCATGGCCAGAAGATCGAGCTGAAGGCTGCTGATGCCGGCGTGACGCCGAAAGAATATGTGGACGGTGTGGCGGGAGAGATTCACCGGATCTGGGATCTGATGAATACGTCTTACGACAAATTTATCCGCACAACAGATGCGGATCATGAGGCGCAGGTGCAGAAGATTTTCAAAAAACTCTACGACCAGGGAGATATTTATAAAGGATCGTATGAGGGGATGTACTGTACGCCCTGCGAGTCATTCTGGACGGAATCGCAGCTGGTGGACGGGAAGTGCCCGGACTGCGGCCGCCCGGTAAAGCCGGCGAAGGAGGAAGCGTACTTCTTTAAGATGAGCAAATATGCGGACCGCCTGATCGATCATATCAATACGCATCCGGAGTTTATCCAGCCGGTATCGCGTAAAAATGAGATGATGAACAACTTCCTGCTGCCGGGGCTGCAGGATCTGTGCGTGTCGAGAACCTCGTTTAAATGGGGCATTCCCGTCGATTTTGACGATAAGCATGTGGTCTATGTCTGGCTGGACGCGCTGACCAACTACATCACCGGTATCGGCTACGATGGAGATGGAAAGAGCTCGGAGCAGTTTGAAAAGCTCTGGCCGGCGGATCTGCATCTGATCGGAAAGGATATTATCCGTTTCCACACGATCTACTGGCCAATTTTCCTGATGGCGCTGGACCTGCCGCTTCCGAAGCAGGTGTTCGGACATCCATGGCTGCTGCAGGGCGGGGAGAAGATGAGCAAGTCGAAGGGCAACGTACTCTATGCGGACGACCTGGTGGATGTGTTCGGCGTGGACGCGGTGCGTTTCTTCGTGCTGCACGAGATGCCGTTTGAAAATGACGGTGTGATCACCTGGGAGTTGATGACTGAGCGCGTCAATTCGGAGCTGGCCAACACACTAGGCAATCTGGTAAACCGGACGATCTCCATGTCCAACAAATATTTCGGCGGCGTGGTGACAAAGACCGGCGCGGCGGAGCCGGTGGACGACGATCTGAAAGCGACTGTACTTTCCATACCGGCCAAAGTCGTAAAGAAGATGGACGAACTGCGTGTCGCGGACGCGATTACAGAGATCTTTACCCTGTTCAAACGCTGCAATAAATATATTGATGAGACCATGCCCTGGGCACTCGCGAAGGATGAATCGAAAAAGGACCGCCTTTCGGAGGTGCTTTACAATCTGGTTGAGAGCATTACGATTGGGGCATCGCTGCTGGAGTCCTTCATGCCGGAGACCTCCGAACGCATCCTCACACAGCTGGGGACGAAAAAGCGTGCGCTTGATGAGATGAATACCTTCGGGCTGTGTGAGTCTGGCAGGAAAGTGACGGAAAAGCCGGAGATTTTGTTCGCAAGACTGGATATGAAAGAAGTGCTCGCGAAGGCTGAGAAAATCCGCGCGGCGCAGATGGCGGAATTCGAGGCAGAAAACGCGCGTGCGGCTGCGAATGCTGCGGCAGCCTCTGCACAGGCAGGCGGCAACAAGACAGCAGGAGATGCGTCTGCACAACTGGATGGTACTGCCGCAAATGCCAGATCAGCTTCCACACAGTTGGCTGGCACATCCGCGGCGGACAGAGCGGCATCCGCACAGCCAGATGACACAACTGCCGGTACAGCTGCCAAAAAAAATGGCGGGATATCCGCAGATATGGCTGCCGGAGCTGATGTTACAGCCGCGGCAGGCTCCGCGCAGGAGATCCCGGTCACTCTGAGAGATGAAATCACATACGACGATTTTGGAAAGCTGCAGTTTGCGGTTGGTGAGATTCTCGCCTGTGAAGAAGTGAAAAAGTCGAGAAAGCTGCTCTGCTCTCAGGTAAAGATCGGGAACCAGGTGCGCCAGATCCTCTCCGGCATCAAGGGAGCCTACAGCCCCGAAGAGATGGTGGGCAAAAAGGTAATGGTCCTGCTCAATCTGAAACCGGCAAAGATGGCCGGCCTGGTGTCAGAAGGAATGCTGATCTGCGCGGAGGATCCGGATGGGAACCTCGCTCTGATGACTCCGGAGAAAGACATGCCGTCCGGATCGGAGATCTGCTAAATATAAGGAAATAAAAACCCCCGCACAAAACGTGCGGGGGTTTGAACGTATACTTTAGATTCTGCGGCCTGTTTTTATCGGAGCATTTTTTGCCCCGCAGGCCGGAAATATGCGGACATCGCGCGGAGCATTTCACTCTGCCTGTCCTGGCGGCAGATCAGCAGATCCTTATGCGTCTTACTCCATCGTCCGAATATCATAGAGCGTATACTGGTCGCGGCCGCTGTTCTTGGAAATGTAAAGCGCTTTGTCCGCTTTTTTATACAGATCCATGAAATTCTTGGCATGCTGCGGGAAGAGCGAGACACCAATGCTGCAGCTGACCGTGAGATCCGGCTGCCCTTTGATCTGGATGGAGCGCACCATCTGGCAGATGGCATCCGCCTTTTCTACCGCGGACTCCGGGGTGGCGTTCTTCATGAAGACGCAGAACTCATCGCCGCCGAGCCGCCCGATAATGTCCGTCTCGCGGAAGATTTCCCGCAGCCCGTCGCCTACCGCTCCGAGTACGGCATCGCCGATCGCATGACCGTATTTATCATTGATTTTTTTGAAAAGATCAATATCCATCATGATAAAGACCTGTGTACTGAAACAGGCTTCATCTGCCAGCCACAGCTTGATATATTCTTCTGTGGTCTTTTTATTGGAAACGCCGGTCAGCGCGTCTGTCTCCGCGAAGTGGACAAGATTCCGCTGCTTGCGGAAGGTGACAACGACAATCGCGAGAACCATCACGAGAAGTCCGGCTGCCAGTACCTGGAAAAGCAGCGTCTCATTCTGTGTAAACTCTCCGTAAGACGCATGCGCGTCACTTGCTGAAACGATATAACAGAGCATCCAGTCACTGATCCCGAGGGGCTCATAATAGCAATAATAGGAATCCTCAATCGCGTTGAGTTTGATCAGATTTGTGCTGGCGTTTTCAAATTCCTCGATCCATTCGGTCACGGTAATCTCAACGGTACGGAAATACTTGTAGAGCGTAAAAAGAGAATCGCCCGTACTGAGTTCCGAATCGCCAAAAAGCACCTGGCCGCTCCGGGAAATTACAGAGCCGTCCTGGGTGACGATGAGGAACTGCCCCGAACCTTCATAAAGGCTGTTGGAGAGCATATCGCCCAGATTACTGATGCTGTAGGAGCCGCCGAGCACGCCGATGACAGTCTCGCCGTCTGTGGCGCTGAAGATAGGAACACATAATACGACGCGGGTTTCGCCGTCTACCTTGCTCTCAATCGGCGAACTGAGCGTTTTTTCTCCTTTGAGGCATGTCTGAAAATACTCACGTTCAGCGACATTGCTCGTTGATCCGGTACTATAATACGCATCGCCTGCCTTTGTGATCAGGGCAAACATATCCAGGCTGCTGCTGCCGGAGACATCCTTCAGAAGCTGAAGGGATTCGTCAGTGATCAGCTCTTCGCTCTCCCCAAGATACGAAGCCAGTCCCTCCAGAAACTTATACTGGAGGTCTATGACGGTCTCAAAGTGGGACTGCTCACGGTCGACACTGGTGGTGATGGTATCCTGAGCATTCTGTTGGATGGCCAGCCTGTTATAATGGAAGAAGACCGCTATGCTGACGATGGCAAAAACGAGAAAAACGGAAAAGCTGCCCACATAAAAAGGAGTAAGATTCTTACTTTTTCTCACGAAACCTGTCCTCCAATAAAAATTATAATCATTCAGAACGGCAGCGGGTGTATTCCCGCGATGCTGCTCTGGATTGCTGTACAAAATCAGTCAGATGATACGCCGTGACGCAATCTTTCAATCAGGCTGTATGATGAAAGATAAGTCAGAAAGGAAAACGGCGATTTGTGTTGTCAGTATAGCATAATCTGTATAAAAATAACAGATGTTTTTTATAAAAAAACGTCAAATCCTTGCAAGATAACGGGCATGCGAGTAAGATGATTTAGGACAATGATTGCATCAGGACGATAAGTTAACGACAGAATCGTCAGATTCTGGAGATTATGCGAATCGGTTTTCTTCGCATAGTATTTTTATAAACTGTTATTAGGAGGGACAAAAATGGATTCCAAAATATTTAACAAAGAGCTGCCGATGCGCAGTGTACGCGTCACGGACGCGTTCTGGAAAGGAGAGATGGAGCTGGTCCGCACGGAGGTGATTCCTTATCAGTGGGAGGCATTGAATGATCGGGTGGAGGACGCCCCGCCCAGCTACTGCATGCGGAATTTCAGAGTTGCCCAGAAGATGAACCGGGAAAAACGCGAACAGGGTGAGGCATATGAGGAGCCCAGGTATATATTCCGGGGATTTGAAGCGAAGCCGGAGGATCCGCAGCATCTCAAGAATGAATTTTATGGATTTGTCTTTCAGGACAGCGATTTTTCGAAATGGATTGAGGCGGCTGCGTATTCGCTGACGCAGCACGCGGACGCGGAACTGGAGCGTGTCGCGGATGAAGCGATTGAACTGGTGTGTGCGGCACAGCAGGAGGATGGCTATCTGGATACCTACTATATTATTAATGGAAGAGATAAGACATTTTCCAATTTGCGTGATCATCACGAACTGTATTGCTTTGGACATCTGACAGAGGGAGCGGTGGCTTATTATCAGGCGACCGGCAAAGACAGACTCTTAAAGGCGGCCTGCCGGTTCGCTGATTATATTGCGGACTATTTTGGACCGGTGGAGGGCAAATGCAAGGGTTATCCGGGCCATGAGATCGCGGAGATGGCACTTGTGCGGCTCTATGAGGCGACGGGGGAAGAACGCTATCTGAACCTGAGCAGTTTTTTCATTGACCAGAGAGGAACGCGCCCTTATTATTTTGACCTGGAGCATCCGGAAAATGGGCAGAACCGTTCGGAGAATGATCAAAAGAGTGAGCAAAAAGACGAGCAAACGGATGAACTGCGCTATCAGCATCTTCAGGCGCATCTGCCGGTGCGCAGGCAGGAGGAGGCAGTGGGGCATGCGGTGCGGGCTGTCTATCTGTATTCCGGGATGGCGGATCTGGCTCGTCTGAAGCAGGACGAAAGTCTGTATGCGGCCTGTGAAAGGCTCTGGAACAGCATTGTGAATGAAAAAATGTATGTCACGGGCGGGATTGGAGCGACACATATTGGCGAGGCGTTTTCTTTTCCGTATGATCTGCCGAATGATACGGCTTACTCGGAGACCTGCGCGTCCATCGGCCTGATTTTCTTTGCCCGCCGCATGCTGCAGATCCGACCGGACGCACGGTACGCGAATGTGATGGAGCGGGCATTTTACAACTGTGTGCTTGCAGGGATGGCATTAGATGGAAAAAGCTTTTTCTACGTGAATCCTCTGGAGGTGGTTCCGGAGGCCTGCCATAAGGATGAGCGAAAGTTCCATGTGAAGGCAGTCCGCCAGAAATGGTTTGGCTGTGCCTGCTGCCCGCCGAACCTGGCGCGGCTGGTTTCTTCTGCCGCTTCCTATGCGTACACGGAGAGTGAGGATACTCTTTTTGTACATCTGTATATGGGCAGCGAGATTGCGAAATCTGTGAATGGCCGGACGGCAGAGATTTCGATTGCTTCTGATTTTCCGTGGGACGGAACTGTGCAGATTCGGGTGCGCGCAAAGGGGACGGCTCTGTGCCTGGCATTGCGTCTGCCCGACTGGTGTGAAAAATACCGGATAGAAGGTCTGGAAAACGCAGGGACCGAAGAAAAGGATGGATACCTGTACATCCGGAAAGACTGGAATGAGGAGGATCTTTTGCGGCTTTCCTTCCCGATGCTGCCGAGACTGATCGGAGCAAATCCGAAGGTGCGTGAGGATGTGGGGAAGGCAGCGGTGACGAGAGGCCCAATCGTTTACTGTCTGGAAGAAGTGGATAATGGAGCCAATCTGCATCTGCTTTCGCTGGATGCGGAGGCGGAACCCGCTGTGGCGGATGGGGAAATCTGCGGGGTATCGGCGAAAATGGTTGTCTGGCCCGGATTTCGGCAGAGTCAAACAGAAGAAGGAGGCGCTCTCTATCACACCTGGCATAGGGAGAAGAAAGAGCCGGTCGAGCTGAAATTCATTCCTTATTATATGTGGGCAAATCGATCGGAAAACGAAATGCAGGTGTGGGTGCGTATTGCGGAATCAGAGAGCTTCAGCGGCTGATTTGCATCTCGACGATTGTCGCCTCCTGTGATACAATGAAAGCCGCGCAACTGAAGATCGCTGCGCGATTGGCGCGGCCTGCATCCATACTCGCAGGCGAGTATGGACATATGATACAATGAAAGCCGCGCAATTGGAGATCGCTGCGCGATTGGCGCGGTACCGTTCTCGATTTTCGGCGAAAATCGGAACATAGCCTGCATCCATACTCGCAGGCGAGTATGGACATATGATACAATAAAATAGTTTATTATTTACCGGAGGAGGCTTTTTTATGCGCACGGACGGGGAACAGCAGCACGCACATTCTCCTGAGATGGCGGGCAAAAGCAGTCATTTGGCCGCAGGAACAGAGAAAAAAGGAGAGCCGCGTTATGCAAAATCGCCTGTCGGCGATAACGCGGCCTGCGTCTCGGATTTGCGTTGCAAATCCAAGACATATAATCGAACCTGTTGTACGGGTCTGCTGGCTCATGTGTGAGCAGGCAGACGGTCACAACCGCCGGAATCATGTCCTGAACTTTCTCCTGCCATGATGAAGGCTTTCAGAAGCGCAGTTGTACAGCGAAATCGAAGGGAAAAGTATGAACAGATAAGCGTAGACGAATTTAGTGAAAAGGAGAATTAGGAACTACGCGGATATAAAATAGAAAAACAGAATAGAAACTATACACCGGAAGACGTTCAGAAATGGGCGTCTTTTTTGTTGCCTATGAACAGGAGGAATTTTTAATGCTTACACATTTTATTGCTTTTTGCGCAGGCGGTTTTTTCGGAGTTGCTGTGATGTGCATGTGCTTTGCGGCAGGCGAAGAAGACCGCAGAATGGGCTGTTACGATGAAAAGGGGGAAAAGAACAGGTGAACACACAAATTATTGCGTTGTGCAATCAGAAAGGTGGAGTCGGCAAAACGACTACCTGTGTAAATCTGGGCGTGGGGCTGGCGCAGGAAGGAAAGAAGGTTCTGGTTATTGATTTTGACCCGCAGGCCAGCGCGACAATCAGCCTGGGGATTCCGCAGCCGGATCAGCTTCCGGTGACGATATCGACGATGTTAGGGAAGGTTTTGACCGATCAGCCAATCGGTCAGGCGGAAGGAATTTTACATCATTCAGAAGGAGTCGATTTCATGCCGGCTGATATTCAGC
>JAJBVE010000169.1 GCA_020859995.1 Clostridiales bacterium | reverse complement strand
ATGCTCCTCACAATAGGTGCCGTCCGTCAGCCTTGGACAGCCGGGGTAGGAACATGGTTTCTTCGGCATCTTTGGCATGGTGCCGCACCTCCTTTATGGCATAAGAAAAGCCCTGCGGGGTTACCCACAAGGCTCATCTTACAGTTTCCTATGCTACCATTATACTCTTATGGACTGTGCCAAACCACGGCAAAGTGTGCCAACTTTCATTCCGGCACAACAAAATTCTGAAGAGCGGAGCTATGAATACGATGGACAGTACGATTGGAGACATGAAGCCTTGCACAGACTTCCTCCCAAGTGCATCCCTCAAAATAACGATATTTCAGAAGCAGCCGTTCTTCATAATCGTCCATTGCATTGATGGCAGAGAGCATCTCTGTTTTTAAATCGACCAGGTTATCAATCTCCGCAGTGATTTTATCCTCCAGCAGCATTATCTTTTCCAGCGTCCGCACGTATGGCGCGTCCGTATTTCTGCTGGTCTGTACCCGTTCACCAAGGCTCGGACTGCTGATGCTGTACGCCATCTGCTGCAATTCTTCCTTTTCCCTGATATGGGAGTTGATGAGTGCGTCCAGGTTGTGCGCCTGCCGCAGATATTCTTTTGCTGTCATGAACCATACACCTCCTGCTTCAATTTTCTGATGAGATATTCGCCGGATATGTCCGATAGAGCCGTATACCACTGGGAGCGGAGAAATCGCTCGACTTCGTTGACTGTATCTGTGGCGCTCATGTTATCCGGGTTCCGCTTCAATGTTTTCAGTGCTGTGCGGTAATCTTTGACCGCCTGAATGATAATAGCATTAGCCAAGCTCTCATATGGGGTCATTCATCCGCCTCCTCTTTATGACGGAGCGGTTTATCCTTATGCTCCCGTGTGTTCCGGCCACGAGCTTGGCGGTTCTTTTTTTCGCTGCGCCTTGCGTCTGTCAGAGCGTGCCTTTTTCTGCTCACCTGTGAGTTTACCCATTGCCTCGCCAGCGGTCGGGTCGTTATATCCTTCAGCGTTTTTATACATGATTGTTATCCTCCAATTCTTCAATTTCGATGTAGATGCCGCACGGCTCGTCCGACCAGCGTTTCTCGACATACTCCCTGACTACCTGGGCATCGTCTTTCCAGAAGCCAACAGCCGTCATGCAGTCTTTTAAGAGCTTTTCGAGATTATCGGTGTCGGGACGGGTCACCCGCCATTCACCATTTTTGTGGCTCTTCCCTTTTGGAAACAGCCATATCACACGGAGAGAAACGGCACCCATAATCGGCGAGAGCGGCTTATATTTCGCAAGGTGTCCGTTAAGTGACTGCCTTGCTTCCTTGACCTTCGGTGGGTCATAAAATATCGGTTTATTTCCGACAACTCGCACCTGCTTCATCTGAGCAGTTACAGTCGGCGGGTTCATTGCTATAAAAAATTCCATTGTCTGCACCTCATATTTTTATTTTGACAAAGGCAGAGTCACTGTTCGGTGCTGGGCACAAGGGCAGGCTTGCAAGCCCTTGTACCAGCCCGCGACAGCGGGGACAGACAGTCTCTATATATAAAGCCTTTGACCGCCTTTTGACATAGGATAAATATTCCTGTGTCTGTCCTTGCTCTGTCATAGGTGAAAATCCCTTTGTCCGTCAGTTTGTCCTGCGGATTGCGGCACCGCCTTTGCAGATATAATCCGCTTCATATTCCTTCAGATATCGACGGATGGATTTCTCGGAAAGACCGATATATTCCGCCATATCTGCGATACTTGCCATTCCATTGTCGGCACAAATATCATAGGCGTTATCCAGTGACCGTCTCCGTTCTTCCGGAGTAGTACGCTTGCTGCTTTTAGATAGATTCGCCTGCCAGCTTCCTTCTGCGCCGCACCCACTTAAGTCGCCGGTCGTATCCAGCCTGTGGATGGGGTACTCGAACCAGAAGTTGACGGGGTCGATATTCTCAAATTCTCTGAGGCTCGATTCCAGTCGCCATGCCGTGGCGTGACCATCCCGGACGTTGTTCTTCAGGTCATCTGTCAGTTCCAACTGGATCATGTCGAGCTGCGCATCCGGGTCTCGTGCAAACACACCAGAGCCGCTTGCTCTGTCCATTGCGCGCTTGGCACCCTGCGCACCTTTTGAATGGTGGTGGCAGTAGATAGTCGAACAGCCCGTTTCCGTACAGATTTTGTCGAACTGATTACAGAACGCGCCCATCTCTGAAGCGTTATTCTCATCACCCGTGATGACCTTGTAGATGGGGTCGATCACGATAGCATCAAAGTGCTGGTCACGCACACGCCGGATGAGCTTCGGAACAAGTTGGTCGAGCGGGACGGCATGGCCGCGCAGGTTCCATACCACGATGTTTTCTGTGTTCTGCATTTTCAGACCGAGTGCGTCATATATCTTCAAAAATCTGCAGATTGCGCTGGCAGGGTCGATTTCCAGGTTGACATACAGCACCCGTCCCTTTTTGCAGGGGAAACCGAGCCACTTCCTGCCCTCGGCGATAGCGATGCAAAGCTCCATGAGCAGAAACGATTTTCCTGCCTTGGATGAGCCGGAAATCAGCATCTTGTGACCTCTGCGCAAGATTCCCTCGATAAGCTCTTCCGGCAGTTCGGGAGGATTGTCTTTATAAGTATCGAGAGACACCATGTCCGGCAGTTCGTCAGACACACCCTCCACATAATCCATCCAGTCATTCCATGACTTCCGTCCGAGGTTCGTCGCCACAAGATACTGCCTGTTGCCATTCCTCGTAATACCCGGCATACGGGAAAGTCGGGAGGGGTTGCGGTTCTGCTTGTCGATGGACACGCCGTTTTTCTCCAGAAAATCATAGAGAAATTCCACCCGTTTTCTGTATTCCTCATAATCATCTGCATCAATGTGGACGATTGCGTGGAGGGACTTGCCGCCGCTGTGTACAAGAGCAACGATGGGAAGCTCCAGCTTGCGGAACGCCGCATCCTGCTCCACGATGGGAAGGGAGTCCGATTCCACCAGGGCATATCGGAACTTGGTCACGTTGTCGTTTTTGACACCGTCCCCATCGAGCGGATTAAAACGTATCCATGCACCAGCTGGCTGTTTCCAGTCACCGACCGTAGCTCCAATATCGTCAGGGTGCTTTTTAAGCGATGCAATAAGCTCACCGGCAGTGCGGTCATATACACCCTTGCTCGGCAGCCACTTGCCATCGCCGTCCTGCCATACATCGCCGGTGACATAACCGACGCGGTCATCCTTATCGAAGAGCAGTTCGAGGTAAGTAATCAGGTCTTCCGTGGGGTTCCACGCATCGGGAGGAGTGAAACCGTTGAAACCGTCCTCACCGTCATATTCGATGGTGTCATCCCAGTTCATGCAGCCGTCTTCTCCGAAGAGTGTCCAGCCTCTGTCCTTTGCCATCTGGACGATGGTGCCGCCCTTGACGGGAGAACCGCTTCCGTGAAAGCTGTTCCATTTCTTTTCGCATTCACCAGGGTGGTAGCGGCTGTCGTTACGGCTCCAGTCATCCCAGATGGAGCAGGGGTAGCCCTCCTCCTTTAAGGCCATGCCGACCGCAATCCAGTCAGCACGGGAAAGAGATGCCACATCTATGGCTTTCAAAGCCGATAAAATATTGTTATTTTCCATGTGAAAATCCTCCGTTTATGGTCTGTATAATGCCGGAGTGATACCGTAAGGCACCCTCCAGCGATTGTCTGCAAGCTGAGAAATGAGCTTGCTGGCATCATCAAACTGCCATGTCCCGACCTGCCTGAAACCGTAACGCTCCAAGCAGCGTATCTGTTTTGGTGTGGCAAGCCCCATGTCCTGTCTGCGTTTCAGCCGGTCGATAAGCAGGGACGCAAGTCCGGCATTGCTCACGCTGTCAGGGAAAATGCCGCGCCGCTCCAGGAATTGAAGCTGTTTTTCCGATGGCGGTGCCATTTCCCATGCAAAGGTCGGCACATAATTAGTCAGGTCTTCCGCAGCGATGGAGAGCGCATACTGGAGCGGGTCCACCAGCTTCCGTTTGCGTTTCCGCATCCCCGCCAGTTCCTCCGCAAGAGCGCGTTCACGCTCCGCCAGCACATCCCGTTCCGCCTGTTCCTCGGCTTCAATCAAATCCACGCCATCCTCATCAGCCTGCATCTGCTCGTCAATCATGGAGGCGATTTTCTCATCCTTGCTGATAAGTGCTGACGGTCTGCAAAGGTCATGCCTTGCCGTCATCCACAGAAAATCCAACAGGAGCAAATGGTCTTTGCCCGGTGAAAGCCGCATCCCTCTGCCCACCATCTGCTGATAAAGGCTGCGGATTTTGGTGGGACGTAAGATTACAATGCAGTCCACGCTGGGGCAGTCCCAACCTTCAGTGAGCAGCATACTGTTGCAGAGAACGTCATATTTTCCGTTCTCGAAGTCCGTCAACACCTGCGCACGGTCATCGCTGTTTCCGTTGACCTCAACAGCCCGTAATCCTACGTCGTTTAGCATTTTGCAGAATTTCTGAGAAGTAGCGATGAGCGGCAGGAACACCACGGTTTTTCGACCTTCGCAGTAATGTGCCATCTCGTTTGCTATCTGCACGAGGTAAGGCTCCAATGCACATCCGATATCACCGGCACTGAAGTCACCGCTCGACAGTCCAACATTCTGGATGTCCAGTTCCAGCGGTATCATCTGCGCCTTAATGGGACACAGATAACCGTCCCTGATTGCCTCCGACATGGTGTATTCATAGGCTTTGGTGTCGAAGTATTCTCCGAGGTTTTTCATATCACCTCGGTCCGGGGTAGCAGTCACACCGAGAACATTGGCGTCCGGGAAATGCTCCAGTACACGCTGATAGGAATCCGACAAAGCGTGATGCGCCTCATCCACAACGATGTCCTGAAAATAATCCTGCAGGAATCGGTCGAGCCGCTTTTCCTGACACAGCGACTGTACGGAACCTACCGTAACGGGAACAAAGCTGCCGAGGGAGGAGGACTCCGCCTTTTCCAGGACGGAATCCAAGCCCGACGCCTCTTTCAGCTTGTCCGATACCTGGGTGAGCAGTTCTCCGCGATGTGCCATGATTAGCGCCCGGTGTCCCTTGTGTACCTGTTCTTCGGTGACCGAGGCGAACACCACGGTCTTGCCGCATCCTGTGGGCAGCACGAGGAGCGTCTTTTTATGCCCCTGCTCCCACTCGGACAGGACTGCATTTTTCGCCTCGGTCTGATATGGTCTTAATTCGTACATAGGCACCTCCCTTGTTCAAAAGGGAGGCCGCTATCGTCATCAATCTCCATCCACTCAGAGCCTGCGGGGAAATACTTCTCATCCCAGTCGTAGAAGCGGTCAACATCATTTGCCTGACGCTCCTCGCCGTCTTTGGTATAGGTACGGGGCTTGAAATGGGCGCGGCCACGGGAGCCGACCACCTTGTTCCAGTCCATGACCAGCCGTTCACCATGCTTCTTCATGCCGATGCAGCGGAAGAACGAGGAGATTTTCCACTCCAGGGAGCGGTACAACAGCAGGTCGGTGCGGATGCTGGCGATGCCGTCATCCGTCTTCACCTGCATGGTGATGGTTGCCTTGTTGCAGGGCGGCACCTTGGGACCGCCGGGGAAACGTCCCCGTTCGAAATCGGTGACAGTGAAGTTGTAGTCGCCTTCCGGCAGGATGATAAATTCCTGACCGTCGTTTTCAATTGCATCATCCCAGTCCATGCATCCGTCCTGGAAATTTCTGTAGTTCTCATTCACTGTCGAAGTCCTCCTTCATCTGATTTGAGTTATTGATAAGATTTAAAATCTGCGGCCAGTATTTGATGAGCCAGCCGGAGATGAACTTGTCGCTGTAGTGCTCGATGGGAATATCAGCTGCGTAGTGGCCTTTATCAGCCACCACCTTCTGGATATCAGCCTCAGATACACTGTCCTTTGCCATCAGGGAGCGGAGTGCATCAATGGGCTTTTCAGCCGGGGCAGCAGGAGTGGCATTGAAGATATGGGCGATGCCTGCAAAGTCCAAATCCAATTCGTCTGGCAGACCGTGACGGTTCTTGGCATCCCAGCAGGGATGATGGCTGGTGTACATGACACGCTTGCCGCCCTGGACTTTTGCCTTTTCCATCACGTTGTCGCTCTGGACAATGAAGGTTTTATAGTTGCAAAACAAGAGCATATCGCACCATTCCTTTAAGAGCGGCGCGACCTGCTTGGTGAGCTTTGTTTCCCAGCGGTCATAAGCACCCATCTCGTCCGGCTGTTCGAACTTGCGCATCTTGGCGTGTGCCGTCACCACGACATGGATACCTACAGCAATCACCTTGTCCAGCGATGCGAAGAACCGATTGAATTCCTCTGCCAGATACACATAGCCTTTGGAATATCCAAATTCCTCGATACCGGCTTTCTTGTATTTGCCGCACACATAGACGATGGCAAGCTGCTCCGCCCAGTCGGCTGTATCGATCACGAGGGTCTTGCAGACATCCCTTGTCGCAGCCACCTCATTGATAATGGCGAGCAGTTCTTCCCATGTAGCTGGTCTGTCAATACGACGTACATCCATGTGGGCGGTGCCGCCTTCCGTATCGATGAACAGCGGGTCGGGGAACTGAGCCGCCAGCGTGGTCTTTCCAACACCCTCGGCACCATAGATGACCACTTTCTGTGGGCGAGGGATTTTACCGTTTTTGATGTTTAACATTGCGTCCTCCTTACCTGAGTGAGCAGGAACGGTCCTCGACCACGGCGCAGCCGGGTACCTTTATTCCTGTGTTGATGAGCTTCTTTACTTCGTTCTTTGCCACCTCCGGCGCAGGAATGCGGTAGCAGTCGGTGTGCTTGTTGCGCTTGAGCCAGCGCACAGCTTTCTCCGCATCCGACACTTCCACATGGGAAGTCTTGCGGTAGCTGAGTGTTGCGATGCCAAGGTCTGTCTTTTCACCGCCACATTCACGGTCGAGAACCTCCATAAGGCTGGACTCCTTCCTGGCAAGGCAGCTCCTGCGGTCTTTCAGTCTGGCTTCTTCCTCCTTCAGGGCAGCAGCCTCCGCACGGGTGTTTAACACCAGCTTCGCCAGGTACTCCAAAATCCGCTGACGCTCCATCTGGAGGGAATCCAGCTGAGCCATTAGGCTTTCCGAGTCAGATAGGATTTCGCCGGTTTCCGGGTCTACCATCTGTTCGAAGATTTCCTCGATTGTCTGGTTGATTTCATACAGCTTCACTTGTTGCACCTCCTTCAGGAACCTCGGTGATGGAGACCGTATCTACGGAATCACCCGGAACCACGATGGTTACCGTTTGCGGCAGACCGAGCAGCCTTCGGAGCAGTCGCTCCCGAACCGTTACAGTTCGACAGGAGACGATGCCGTCCTTTGGCTTTTTTGAGACTGAAATAGATAAGTTGTGTCTCATTGCAATTCCTCCAATCTGGAAGGTGTAGTATTGTTTTCCCTTCCACAATACGGAGAAAAGGACCCCTGTTTGGGGTCCCTCCAATTAGAAGATGTTGCGGATTTTTTTCCGAGCCTGCTCGACAGACTTCTTAATCTGCTTATGGTCGATACCTTCAAGTCGTGCAATCTCCCGAAACGACATCCCGTCCGCATACATCTCCAATCGCCGCCGCTGAACGCTGGTGAGCCTGTCCATTGCTGCGTAGAGACGCTGGTTCCGCTCTCTGGTGAGATATTCGGATTCTGGTGTCTCATCGGCAGCAAAATCCTGTCCTTCATACTGTGCGCCATCCAAGGAGAACGCAGCGTGGTAACGGTGGCGACGGTCAGAGTTGGATTCTTCGCGCCGGGAAGCTACGATAAACTCCCCATACTCAGCGGAGACATCAATCTCTTCAACAGCGCCTGTGACTGATTCGTACTTAATCTTCATAAAAAAACCTCCATTTCTGTTGCGAAACGGAGGTTCTCTTAAACGCACGAAAAGACCATTGGAGTAGAGTGCAAACTGAACGTCTCCGTTTCAGTGTTGCACCCTTCCTCCGGTGGTCGAGTGCTGGTATTCAATTGTCATTACAGTGCCGGAAGCTCCTGCAGAAGCTCACTGTGTGGACGTCACCAGAAAATAACGCAAAAGTTTTGTTTGAGTTCGCAAATTATTCATTTGATTTCTGGCATATAGTGTGCTATAATAGAATGTGATTACATAAAATTTGCGAAGCACACCCCGCTTGTGCGGTTCTTCGGCTTGTCCTATGCGTAAATTATCGCATACATTTCGCAGGAAGTCGTTCCCCAGAGGTTACCCATAAGTTATGGTGAAGTTCGTACTTTTCAGGAGGTAGAGAGTTGGAAGATCTGGTTTTTTCAACGGTGCTTAAAGAAATAAAAGCGGCTTTCGCCGAACCAGTGTCTGATCCGGACCTTATTCAGCTGCTCTATGATGGAATTGCCATTCCTGCAAACATCACGAATCAAAATGGGGATGTCTTCAGCGTCTCTAAAGGAACGGCCAGTGCAATTATGAATAGGAAAAGAGGCGGCAATGCCTTAAAGGTTATCCGGCAGCATTCGATTGACGAGGTTGTCATAAACACGATTGATGACTATTTCCAAAAGAATGTAGTCCGTAGATTACTTCCATCAGCAATTGATGACCTGATTTGCCATTTAAAAAGCGACATTGAAGCAGATAATATTGCAAATGATAAGAAGCAGGAGTTGCTCGGACTGGCAAAAAAAGAGACTCTGGCCAGTTTCCTGGCGAGAGCCTATCTGTATTCATTGTCACGTAGTAATGTCCTGACTGAAAAGGCATCGACATCATCGAAGCACGCCTCGACAATTATGCCGAAGGATGCGAAGGAATATAGGAAGAAGCCTCTGGATGCGATAGAGTTCGATGACAAGGTTGCGGGAACCGAAAGACGGTATGTGGATGCGCTGCTACAGGTTTACGGCCAGTTAGAAGGTGTGACGCAGTTCACGCAGGAATCTCTTGAGGAGTATCCGAAGCATAAACGTGATTTCCGGGACCAGAGAGCCTATTATTATGCTGCAGAAGCAGTTCGCAGAGGCACAAGGGACATTTACAATAACCGAGAAGACCAGTTCATATATTTAAAAGATTAAATATATGAAGGGGTCAATGAAGTCTGGGAAGAGCAATATAAGGA
>JAJBVE010000114.1 GCA_020859995.1 Clostridiales bacterium | reverse complement strand
TTGTGGGAAAATACAAGCGTTTTTATCGCGAAAAGTTTTTATTCTTTAACGCTGTTCGTTATACATCACACCCGCACCACGCCCCCGCCGGAGGGAATCTGCATCGCCTTCTATATCGATGCAGGTGCTTCGTCCGTCACGCACCCCGGCCGGAGAGCTTAGGCATTCAGGGTCAACCAGACCAGATAAAACGAGCAAAGCAGAAATCAGATTTTTTCAGATCCTCACCTGTCCGGTCTCACGGTTTTTTACGCGAAAGGCGTGCGGAGTCATTCCGTAGCGTTCCTTAAATACCCGGTGAAAATAGCTGTTGTTTTCATATCCCACAGAAGCGATGATATCGCTGACCGGCAGATCGGTGTCGCAGAGCAGCTGCACGGATTTGCTCAGGCGTTTTCTCTGCAGAAGTTCTTTGAAATTGTGGCCGGTGCTTTTTTTGATCAGACGGCTCAGCGTATGAATCGGCAGCCGCAGCTGAGCCCCCAGCTCTGTGAGGGTCGCACTGCGGTATTTCTGCTCGATATAATTCAGTGTCGTCATGGAAATCATATTTTCGTACTGGTCAGGCCGGCAGGTCTGAACGCTCTGGATTGAGTCGACCAGATACATGAAAATGAGTCCCATGGTCGTCTGGTTGATCCGGCTGTCGTTGTTTTCACCGGTCACGAGAGAATAGATCATATTTTCCAGCAGATTTTGTATCTGAAGGTTATCCGACACTTTGAAATACAGATATTCTCCCCGCTGTTCATCGCGGCGCAGAATGTTTACCAGGAAATCTGCAAGGACATTGTTTTTGCCGGTCATCGTGTAAGCTACATCAAAAAACTCCGGAAGCATGATGAAATTAATCGCAATGTCGTTCTCCTGCGCGGGGAGGATTTCATGCCAGGTGAACTGGTTCAGAAAAAGCAGTTCGCCTTTTTTTACAACTACCTCCTGCTCTCCGATGATGTTTGTCAGAGAGCCTTCGCAAACATAGAGCGCCTCAATATAATTATGCCGGTGCTGAGGAAACCGGACAAAACGGGTATGGGTCCGCGCCGTGATCAGTTTTCCCTCCTCCAGCATTTTCGCGCTGTCAACGGTAAACTGAGACGACTTTGGCACATACCCGGACGCATACAGCTCCCGGTCTACCTGATTTTCTCCGTCCAGAATTTTCTGCTCTTCCTCTGTTATTTTTCTAAGCTGGTCGAGAAGCTCCTTTTGCATGTCCTGCCTCGATTTTCCATCCCGGGTTTCCTGCCCCAGGGATTTCTTCTGCGTTTATCTTCCAGTGTCTATTAACCAGTATCTTTCTTGCCACGACTCTCATTCCATAAATATGCCCGTACTCGTGAAGTGTTTTTCACTCGCAGCAACTTTCATCACTTATCCGTACTCGCAACAAGAGTATGGATGCAGGCAATGTTCCGATTTGCGAAGCGAATCGAGAACGGTACCGATTCTTTATTGCGCGGCTTCCATTACATGTCCGTACTCGCACTGCGAGTATGGACGAAGGCCGCACCCAATCGCGAAGCGATTTTAAATTGCGCGGCTTCCATGGAACCAAACCTTCATCTCTGGACTGACAGCCGCATGGCATGCCTTCTTTAGTCCAGATGGAATACCTTCTGCAGTGGTACAGATACCGGGCTGTTGTCCGGATTGGTTTCCATGATGTCCGCCATGAAATCCCACCACTTGCGGTTGATCGCGGTATCGTCACTCTTTGCCCATTTTTCCTCGTCCTCGATCTCAATATAACCGAAAAGGGTCAGAGTCTCACGATCCAGAAAGATCGTATAATTCTTTCCGCCGTACTCGTGGATCATGTCCTTCATCTCCGGCCAGAGCTGGTTGTGTCTCTTCTCGTATTCTTCCTCACAGCCCGGATACAGTTTCATTTTAAAGCCCTTAATCATTGCTAAATTCCTCCTTTTATTCATTTTAGAATCTCAGAATCATCTGCTGACACTGTTTTGATTATACCCTCTCCCAATCTCTGCGTAAAGAAAAATTTCCCAATTTGTGTTAAAAACATAGCCGCAAAATCTTTCTGCATGATTATGTGCAATCGACTAAGGAGACTGATCCACTGCCAGTCCGCGAGTATACCATAAGGATTGCCGACGCAGTCGGAAGACGCTGAGTGCCAGTAGCACTCGTTTAGCCCTCGCCGGGTTATGCCACCAATCTTTGGTTGCGGGGCGCGGGCATCCCACGCTTCGCATGGGATATGCCCTCGCCGGGAGGCATCCCACGCTTCGCATGGGATATGCCTTACGCGCCCCTGTACATGAAAAAGGGGCGAAGCTATCGCTCCGCCCCGCCCTGGAAAATGGGATCTTACTGCCCTTCCAGAGTTTTTTCAGAAACTAATTTCGATTTTGAGAATTAGTACAGCTCAGCGTACTCTTCTACGTTCTCCGGGTTGAACTCAAGCGGCAGACCAAGGATGATCTCTGTGCCGCCGTCGGATGCCGCTACGATCTCGAAGTCGCCAAGGTCGCCAGCTGTGAAGGTCTCGCCCTCAGCACCGGTGATTTCCTCATTCGCGATTGCGATGGATGTGTAAGCAGCGAGGGTTCCAAGGCCCTGCATATCCCACAGATAGAAGTACGGGCAGGAGTAGTCATCGCCGTCGCCTGTATACTCAAGCATCTCAGACGGAAGGCCAAGGCCGGTCAGCTTGCAGGTGCAGTCATTATCCTGCAGATACTTAGCAGCAGCAGCGATACCAACGGTGGTCGGTGCGCAGATGCACTTCAGATCCGGATAGTTGGTTACCAGAGCTTCGGTCTGGTCGGTAGACTTCTGAGACTCATCATCGCCGTAAGCAACTTCTACCAGCTCAAGGTCTGCATACTTCTCATCGCTCTCCATGATCTCTTTCATAGCGTCGATCCATGCGTTCTGGTTAGTTGCCTGAGAGGTTGCGGAAAGGATTGCCCACTGGCCTTCGCCTTCGCAAATGTCATATACAGCGTCCATCAGAGCCTGCGCTACTTCTGTAACACCAGCCTGATTTACGAATACCTGACGGCTGTCCGCGTTTACTGCAGAGTCAAAGGATACCACCTTGATGCCTGCGTCCATAGCCTCTTCCAGCTTTGCCTGCAGAGCGTTCTCATCGTTTGCGGAGATGCAGATAACATCATAGTCCTGAGAAATCAGGTTATCCAGAGATTTGATCTGAGCATCTGCCGTAGCCTCTTCCGGATAGATGATATCTACGGTGGAGCCTTCTGCCTCAGCGGTCTCTACGAAAGAAGCAGCTGCGATCTCAAAGAACGCGTTTCCTGCGGACTTTGCAACCAGAGCGATCTTAACGCCCTCTTCCTCTGCCTGGACAGCTACCGGTGATACACATCCGAGAACCATTGCGCCACAGAGCAGCGCGCTTACAAGTTTTTTGTTCATGTTCGTTTCCTCCTTAAAAATATGGTTTATATTTGCAGCCGTACAGAATTCATTGCTTAAGACTGGATCCTGTACGGATGACAACTAAGTAAATGATCCTGAATGCTTCAAAAGCATTATCTGTATGGCATTATCGCCAATAGCATCTTCGCCTGAAGCATATTCGTAATAAGCATAGCATTTGCATTATGAAAATCGGTGCATCAGCTTTTTTTCACCTTCGCAGCCTTCTGAATCTGGCTCACGATATTCGGAAGAGCTACCGCCAAAACCAAAAGCAGGCCGATGATCAGAAGGATTACCTGAGAGTGTACGTTTCTCTGACCCAGGCCGATGCGCAGACATACGATGATGAATGCCGCGATGATACCACCAGCGATGTTTCCTTTTCCACCGGTCGATGAGATACCGCCGAATACTGCCATGGCAATCGCGTCCATTTCAAATCCCTCGCCGGTCGTCGTATTTGCTCCGTAGGACGAGGAGACGATGAACAGTGCGCACAGTCCGGAGATCGTACCCATCACTGTGTAGATAATGAAACGGATCTTCTGAACATGAATGCCTGAATAATGCGCGGTCACACGGTTTGTACCAATCGCGTATACCTTGCGGCCAAATGTGCTTTTACCCAGAATCACTGCGGCAATCACGCCCAGAATCAGTACCAGAAACAGGATATACGGAACCTTTCCGACTTTTCCAGCGATGGCTTTAAAGCCTGCCGTGTTAGAAAGAGAAACGCTGCCTCCGCTTCCCAAGATAATCTCAGCAATGCCGCGGAAAATAATCTGTGTCGCCAGGGTCACAATCATCGGCGGCAGCTCCGGGAAGTTTGTCAGGATCAGACCGTTCACCGCGCCGCACACAGTGCCGACCAGCAGTGCGGTCAGGATAACGATGATAAACGGTGCGCCGGCGTTGCAGACGATGCAGCTGATGGTCGCAGCCAGACACACGATCGAGCCAACAGAGATATCAATCTCACCCAACACCAGGATAAACGCCATGGTCAGCATCAGGAATACTTCTGCCAGATATACCGGCATCTGACGCAGGACACTTGAGACATTGTAAAACTCTGAAAACCATACACAGAAAATGTTGACGGCGATAAACAGGACCACCAGAATGCCTTCCCAGCTCAGCAGCATGTGCTTAATCGGGTTTTCCGGTACGTTATTAATACTTCTTCCAGATTTTCCGGCCATGATCACATCTCCCTTCTCTTCAATGCATTGTTGTCCGCAGTGCGCTGCAGGATCACATTCATGACTACAACCACCAGAATCAGAATACCCTTAATCGTATTCAGCCAGAGCTGATCGAAGAACGGAATCAGCGGAAGTGCCTTGGCAATCGTCGCCAGAATCAGGGCGCCCAGCAGGGCACCTACCACAGAGCCGCGTCCGCCGCTCATGCTCACACCGCCGATGACGCAAGCCGCGATGACATCCATCTCGCCGCCCTTCTGCATGTTCGGCATTGCCGAAGCATACACCGCTACCTGAAGCGCGCCGGCCAGTCCCGCGAGACATCCCATAATCGTGTAAACCATCAGCTTGATATTCTTTACATTAATACCGGAAACCTGCGCCGCTTCCGGATTGCTTCCTACTGCGTAGATTTTCCGCCCGGTGCGCGTCCACTTCATAAAGAAGAAGAAAATGACATAGCACACAATCACGACCCATACCACACAGTTCAGGCCCAGGAATTTGCTGGTACCGAAATCCTTGAAGGTGCCAAGCGCAGCCGCGCTTGCCCACTCACCGCCATTGGAAACCAGATAGGCCATCGCGCGGTATACATACATGAAGCCCATGGTGGCAATGATCGGCGGCACATCCGCTCTGGAAATCACCAGGCCGACCACCAGACCGCAGGCGATGCCAATCGCAATCGCGATCAGGAATGCCAGAAAAGTATTGGAAATATACTCATACTTGATCAGCATACCAATGGACATACCCGCCAAAGCCAGCGTCGAGGTGATGGAAATATCAATACCGCCCACCAGCATGACGCAGAGCATACCGAGCGCCATCACCATAGTCACCGCGTTATTTTTAACCAGGTTTGAGATGGACTTCGGAGTAAAGAACGCCGGATTTATAATCGTCACAATCACAATCATCAGAATCAGGATTACCGCCAGCAGAGCCTCACGGGATCCGGTGATTTTCTTTATCAGAGATTTGTTTTCCATTACTTCGCATCCCCCTTCCCTGCGTTACTGCTTTTCTCCATGGAGAGCTCAAGGATGATCTCCTGCGTTGCTTCCTCTCTGGAAAGCTCGCCGGTCTTGCGGCCGTTGCACATAACGATAATCCGATCCGCCATTCCCAGGATCTCCGGCATTTCAGAAGAAATCAGCACAATCGCGTATCCCTTCTGCGCCAGCTCGCCCATGATCGCGTAGATCTCAGCCTTCGCGCCGACGTCCACGCCCTTGGTCGGCTCATCCATGATCACGACCTTCATCTCCTGGCCGAGTGCCTTCGCGACGACGACCTTCTGCTGATTGCCGCCGGAAAGGGAGCTCGCAGGCTGGAAAATATCCACTGCCTTGGTATCCACGCTCTCCAGAAGATCTCTGGATACCTCCCGCTCCTTCGGCTCGTCATTAAATCCGTTTTTCGCGTATTTATTCATGGTCGGAAGCGTGACATTGCGGCCCAGGCCCCAGCTCATGATCAGACCTTCCTTCTGCCGGTCCTCCGGAAGAAGAATGATGCCCAGATCCATTGCGTCAGAAGGCTGTTTGATATGTACTTCTTTTCCATCCAGATAGACCTTGCCGCTGTCCGCGTGCGTCACCCCGCAGACGCTCTCCACCACTTCCGTACGTCCGGCACCTACCAGACCTGTCAGACCGATGATCTCGCCTGCATGAACATTGAAGGATACATCCTTGTAATATCCGGCTCTGGAGAAATTCTCTACTCTGAGGACCTCTTTCCCGATCTCCACCTTCGGCTTCGGGAAAAGCTCATTAATCTCGCGGCCTACCATGGCCTTGATCAGATCCGCGTTTGAGATCTTATCCACATCATAGGTACCGATATACTGAGAATCCCGGAATACAGTAACCCTGGAAGCAAGACGGTACATATCCTCAAACCGATGCGAAATAAAAATAACAGAAACGCCCTTTTCCCTGAGCTGATCCACGATCCGGTACAGCTCCTCGGACTCTCTCTTGGTCAGAGACGCAGTCGGCTCGTCGAGAATGATGATTTTCGCGTTTGTAGAAAGCGCCTTCGCGATCTCAACCATCTGCTGCTGCGCCACACTTAAGGTGCCCATCTCCGCCGTCGCGTCAAAGTCGGAATTCAGCTGCTGCAGAAGCTTATTCGCTTCCCGGTTCATCTCTTTCCACTGAATCATGTGGTGCTTCACGATCTCATGACCCATGAAAATATTCTCCGCCACGGTCAGATGCGGATAGGATGTCGCATGCTGATAAACCGCCGCGATGCCTGCGGCCTGCGCGTCCCTGGGGCCTTTGAAATCTACCTTTTCTCCATAAAGGTACATTTCGCCCTCTTCTGCCTTATGTACACCGGTAATCACCTTGATAAAGGTGGATTTGCCGGCACCGTTCTCACCCATGAGTGCGTGAACCTCGCCCGGCTTCAGCTGAAACTGGACATTATTCAGAGCCTTCACGCCCGGGAATATCTTCGTAATGCCTTTTAATTCAAGAACATATTCAGACACGGCCTCTTCCTCCTTCTTGATTTTAACTGAATTCATCTTAGCATTTTCCTAAAATAATGAAAATGGGAAAATTTTTCGATACGGGTAAAATTTTTTTCTGTTTACTTTTTATGCAGACAGCCGTATTTTTCCGGGAATATTAGGCAGTTTTTTCAAAATATTCACATCTGTCACTCGTACTTTCGCGTTTTTTATGTTAATATATGCGTAGACTACGAGCCTTACGAAAGACTGCAGACCGGCAGTTCTGCCAAGCCTGCACGTAAGAGACCGTCTATCTGCAATTTTTCATAGGGCGACAGCCCGTTCCGTGAACGAGGCCCTGACTCGCACATGACACGACTATATCATTATATGAAAATCTCACCCGATAGAATCGCTGTGTAGGCACGGGCACAACACACCCGCGCCTTAGCTTAGAAAGGAAAGCCATGAAATTACTGATCGTAGACGATGAAGAGCTGACGCGCACCGGCGTCGTCTCTTCGATTGACTGGAGAAGTCTCGGAATTGATGAAATCATTCAGGCGGATGATGGAGTCAACGGGCTGGAGATGGCCCGGCTGCGCCATCCGGAAATTATTCTCTGCGACGTGCGCATGCCGCGGATGAACGGAATCACCATGCTGGAAGAAATCGAGAAATTTCTGCCTGACACGGTTTCTATTTTCATGAGCGGATACTCCGATAAGGAATATCTCAAAGCTGCCATCCGGCTGAAGACCGTCAATTATGTGGAAAAGCCACTGGATCCGGCGGATATTCGCGAAGCCGTCCTGGAGGCCATCCGCCGCTACAATCAGAACCAGCACACGCGGCGCGGGGAAGAGCTGCAGTCTATACAGGCTGCCTCCCGCCTTGCCCTACTGCTTACCATGCCTTCCGCCTCCGTAAGCCAAAATGATAGTCAGGACGACATACAAAAGCTTGCCGGGGAACTATCTCTGGATCTGTCTCCTTCGTCCGGTTTTACCTGTGTCATCGTCAGACTGCAGAATGCCCCGGAAAACGCCAGGACGGCCTATGATGAAATCTACCGCCGCCTGGAAGCGTTTCTGAAAAACTACCATATTGACTGTCTTTCCGTAGAGAAGAAGCCGCAGCATATGGTTTATTTTCTGATCAGCAAAGAAAAGCCTGCCGCAAGAACACTTGCCGCTGTCTGCCATTTTATCGGCGACTGTTATGCTTCTTATGGTCATTATTATATAGCAGCCGGAAAAACCAGCAAAGGGATTTCCATGGCATATCAGTCTTATTCAGACGCGGTCGTCCTTTTGCAGAGCAGCTTTTTCTTTCCGGCAGGTACGCTTCTGACTTCAGATATTTTAACACAGATGCCCCCGGCGCCGGAGCAGCCCGATTTTTCCGTTTCCACAGAGCAGGCATTTTCAAACGCGCTTTCCTCCCTGGATACAGCCGCCTGCGACCTTTTTTTCCAGAAACTATATCAGTGCTACAACGGCTGCCGTTCGCTGATGCCAAATCAGGTACGGGATTTGTATTACAAGCTTTTTCTTGAGCTCGAAGAAACCGGACGAAGCCTGCACCTGAACGCGGACAGACAGGCGCAGACCGACAACATCATGGATGAAATCGAAAATTCCTTCACCTATGAAGAACTGCATCAGGCGCTTGTTTCCCGGACACACCATTTTCTTGAAAGCGCACAGAACGCTGCTCCTGAAAACGCGACAATCGCCCAGATCAAGGAATATATCAGCAGAAATTACAGGAACGAGCTGCTATCTGTCAAGGATATCAGTTCTCATGTGTTTCTGTCTGTATCCTACGTCTGCACGTTTTTCAAAAATGAGACTGGAAAGACTCTGAATCAATATCTGACCGAATACCGAATGGAGCGTGCGAAGGAGCTTCTCGCGGATCCGCAATACAAAATCTCCGAAATATCCTCCAAGGTCGGCTACAGCGATGGAAACTATTTCGGCAAGAGCTTTAAAAAATACACCGGTCTGTCCCCATCAGAATACAGGGAGAAAATGACTCGATAAAATTAAAATCTGCCATCCGAATACAATGGAATAGTGACCCGATAAAACTGCTGTCTCAATACAGAGAAAAAATAGTTCGATGAAAAAGTGCCGTCCAAATACAGGGAGAAATTAGCCTGATGAAAAAACTGCGTCAGATTTACATGGATTTACATATTCAGACAAAACTCATGATTGTCATCCTGCTGGCGGTCACAATACCCGCGATTTTTGTGCTGCTCTTTTTTTACAGCAGGATGTATGGCATGGTAGTCTCCTATACCATCCGGCAGGAACAGGATGCTTCCGCCACTACTGCCCCGCTGATTGAGGAAATGATCGAAGAGGTAGTGACTGTCAGCGACAATTTAAGCGATCTGGAGTTTTACGGGATGCTGTTTCATCAGCCGGTCAATGAGCCGGTGAACGGTCTCTCCCAGTCAGAGCCAGCCGCAGAATTTCAGGAAGAGATCGAGAAAATTAAAGAGGGTGGACTGATCACAGCCATCCGGATTTATATGGATTTCCCGGATGAAGACTCTGCTCTGTTCACAGATGAGTATACAAAGGACTTTCTCTCTCCGATGAGTCAGGCGCAGGGCACTTACTGGTATGGGATCCTAAAAGGAACAAACGCTTCCTCTCTGCACTGTCCTTCCTTTTACCTGGGTACAAAGGAGAAAGAGCTGTACGGCGATATGGCTTATGTCCGTGTGACTACTTTTTATTATGAAGGAGAAGCCTACACCGCCTATATCGCAGTCTACTATTCCAGCGAAGATATTCTGGAAATTCTCTCTGACAATCTTTCTCTGGATGGCAGCGTTTCCTATATTATTAATGAAAGAGATAATATCGTTGCTTCCTCGGATACGTCGCTTTCCGGCCTGTACTGGCTCAGCTATGAGACAATCGAAAGCGCGTTTATGTCCTCTAATAACTTTATTGAGCGTACAATTCTGGAGGAAACGGTCTATGTCGGTTTTTACAGTATCACGGAATCCGGCTGGTTTATGGTGACCATTCTGCCCTCCGATCCGCTGATTGCACAGAGCAACCACATTATCCGGCAGTTTGCGCTTCTTTATCTTGCAGTTGTACTGGTCGCCATTCTGTGCGCGGCCCTGCTTTCTCATTCCATCACCAGAAGGATTGCTTCCGTCAGCAGCCAGATGAATGCTGTCCGCGAAGGGCCGCCGCAGCCTATGGCAAGTCCGGACACGCATGATGAAGTCGGCAATCTGATTGATACCTACAACTACATGGCTACACAAATCAATGAACTTTTGGCTGAACAGGCGAAAGCCGCAGAGGACTTACGAATCTCAGAATTTAATTCCCTGCAGGCGCAGATCAACCCGCATTTTCTCTACAATACCATGGATATGATCAACTGGCTGGCACAGCAGGGACGCACGGCCGAGGTCAGCAGCGCGGTACAGGATCTCTCCCGCTTTTATAAGCTCACACTCAGCCGGAGGCAGACCATCGCCACCATCGCCAGTGAAATCGAGCATGTCACAATCTACGCCCGTCTCCAGAATATGCGCTACCACGACAGCTTTTCTCTGATTACGGATATTCCGGACGACCTGACGGACTATCTGATCCCCAAGCTTACACTGCAGCCGGTGGTAGAAAACGCGATTTTACATGGAATTCTTGAAAAAGACAGCAAATCAGGCACCATCGTGATCACCGGATGGATGGAGGATGAGGATATTGTGCTGCTGATTTCCGACGACGGCGTAGGCATGTCTCAGGAAGCATTGCAAAATATTCTGTACGGAACCGGCCAGAGTGCGTCCGGCGGCACAAATATCGCCATCTATAACACGCACCGCCGCCTGCAGATTCTCTACGGCGGCAGCTATGGTCTCAGCTATTCCAGTACCGTTGGAAAAGGCACCGATGTACAGATCCGCATTCCCGCGCAAAAGGAGTACCACACTCCCTACACAGTCAGCAGAATATCCGGCACCAGCATACCGGCGGCCAAGCCACTGGTCGCGATTGCCATGCCAGAATCCATCTCTGGTGTCGACTCCAGTTTAAATGCGGTCTCACCGGAAACCCTCCTTGACTACAGTCAGAAAATCACCAAAAATCTATACAGCATCCAAAGTCTTCATCAGATTTCGGAAAAGCTTCCCGCTGATGAGAACCTCTATATCCTGACACACACGGTGACGGAAGATTTTCCAAATCACACGCACAGCTATTATGAGCTGAATTACCTGTGCAGCGGTACGCTGATCAACGTGATCGACCATCATGAAATCTACATGACCGCCGGGGATCTGGTATTTTTAAACCGCAGTGCGGTCCACGCGCTGCGCTGTACACAGCCGGGCGCGGTGCTGATCAATTTCTGTCTGAAAGCGGAGCTCTTTGAGCGAACGCTTCATGCATTTATGGAAGAAAAAAATCTGATCTCTGATTTTATCAACGGAACAGGCGAATCCGGGCAGAATTTCATCTTTTTCTCCCTTGGACACAGCCTGCAGCCCCAGACCATCCTGACCTCCATCATCCAGGAATATGCGGACAATCAATTTCATCAGTCCTTTGCGTTGGAAGCCTACTTTCTGCTTCTGTTCAGCTATCTGGCAAATTCGGAGGAATTCAGCTACAGAGGTGTAGACAGCGATACCAGTCAGATGCTTCAATACCTGCGCGACAATTTTGACAAAAAAAATATCCGGGAAATCGCCGGACATTTTATGCTCACCTCCGGGCAGCTGGATGAACATCTGAAAACCCATACCGGCAGAAGCCTGCAGGATTTTACCGACGAACTGCGGCTGGAGCGGGCAGTAAAGCTGCTGGAAAATCACAATGGTACGATCTATCAGATTGCGGAACTCTGCGGATTCCAGAGTACGGATGAGTTCACGCGAATTTTTTATCAGAAATATCAGGTCACACCTACTGAATATCGGAGGCAGTTTTTATAAGCCTCCGATACTCTAACTTCACACTATATTCTTCTCTTTTCAATACAACAGCGGGATATAGTCCCTCAGGAAACATGCTCTCAGAGCGCCCCCGGAATACATACTTTCTCTTAAAACAAATGCAAGAAGAATACTTACTCCGACTTCATTGTCTCAGAAACCAGCCTCACGGCTTCTCGTACAGGAATTCCTCCGGCAGGGTCACATTGAAGCCCTTCGCAAGATCCCTGAAATTATCCGGTGTGATGGTCTGCAGCTTCCTCGGATTCATGGAAAGGATCTTGACCAGGATTTCCGCAGACTTCTCCACCGTGTGCAGCAATCCGAAGGTCAGGTCAAAGTCCTCGCCGGAGCAGAACATCCCATGGTGTGCCCAGATCACAACATCGTATTTTTCCATCAGCTCCGCGGTCTTCAGCGCGATCTCACGCCCGCCCGGCACCATCCAGCCGACAACGCCGACGCCATCCGGGAATACCACCGGACACTCCGTCGCAGTCTCCCAGAGCTCCCTGGTGAACACCTTGTCCGAAAGCGGCAGCACAAAGGTCAGCGCAATGATATTCGTTGTATGTGCATGATAAATGACACGATGCCTGTCATTCGTCAGCTTCTTTTTCACCTCATGGTTCATCAAGTGAGTCGGCAGCTCGCTGGTCGGCCGGCCGCCCTCTACCAGTCCCCAGCGGATGCGGTAATTCACACCCGCGTCGTCCAGCTCAATAATCGCCAGACAGACCTCCGGGTCTACGATAATGTTACGAAAATACTTTCCGCTGCCGGTTACCAGGAAAAACTCACCCGCCAGTCCCGGCACCTCCGTGCCGATCGGCTCCCACTCTCCCGGCGCATTCAGACGCGGACGGATCAGCTCTACCTCGTCCGGCTTCAGGCGGTAGCTTAAATTGCCGCCGTTTCTCTCATGCCAGCCCTGCTGAAATCCATCGTCTGCCATTTTAATAAAGCCCTGCATAAATCTCGTTTCCAGAATTTTCATGTCCTGTCCTCTCTTTCCTGATTGGGTCCGGTTCCCGTCCGGAGCCTGCTTTTTTACTTTACTCTGGTTTTCTCTTTTGGTTTTCTTTCGTTTTTTGTTTTGTGTTGTTTTTGTTTGATATTAGTGTTGTTTTGTGTTGTTTTATGTCTGTATTATATATTGTTTTATGTGGTTTGTAAAGAGAATTCTATCTTCTATTTTTAACAGTTTTTCAGGAGTTCATTCTTCAGAAAATATACAGATATGACAAAACGGGCGATTCAGACGGCCAGTATACGCATACTCAGAAAGCTGACAGATACCGGTCATCAGAAATTTTATCTGAGCACAATAAAAAAGGCGGCACAATTGCTCCGCCACCTTTATAAACAGAAACAGCCAAACATATTTACAATCATTTACTTCAAACGGTATTTATTCCCAGATGATTGATGGCAATTCAGAAAAAAACGTTGATGCAAATTCCAGCAGCTGTTCAACGTAAACCTCTGAACCTTCACCAGTAATTCCCAATATATCTGTTACCTGGACCCCATCAATATACTTTTCCATATAAAAACATTCCAAACCCGAAATATAATAAATTTCATAAGAAATGTTTCCATCCGTAAAGGTCAAAACCATATCGTCCGTCCATTCGAATGAAGATTCGGTTTCCGTTTCCACATCCTCGGCAACATCTGCAGCTGCCTCAGTCACAGCCTCTGTCTCTGCCGCTTCCTCTGCGAATGCCACTGTAGCTGTGCAGGTAAAGCCGGCCAACATTGTTACAGCCAGTAAAACACTGAAAACCTTTTTTATTTTACTCATAGTGCATTTTCCCCTTTCCTGTTCTTGAAAAGCTGTTTCTGTTTGTTTATCCAGTAAAATATTACTGAATGTATGGCAAATGAATCTGTTATGACTCTGATTCCGGACAAAGCAACCTTTTCAATAATATACCCCCCCCAAGTATTGTCAAGCGGATTTTGCACTCATTTTAAGGTGCTTCATTTTAAGGTATGCGAGAATGCTTTAAGATAAATTACTCGCAGCAAACCCAGCTGCTCGTTAACTTACAAAGTTCGTCTCCGCTCCGCTTCGGTCGGCTCTAAACGGACATCCACTGGATGTCCAGAGCCCCGCAAGCGCGGCGAACTTCTTGTAAGTTAAATTATACGAATCACTTCTCTTTCCCAGCATATACTAATCATGAACTGCGTAGTAGACAAAAACGAAGTCTCTGCTGTGTAATAATATTGTAATAATTTCAGCAATCCTGTTGACATGTTGTTCATAGTCTGCTATAGTAGGTTCAGTGATCGTGTTGCGGAAACTTGCGAAGCCCGCGGCCGGGGGAGAGCCTTCGGGTCTCTCCCTCTTTTTCATATCAGGAGAACACAATGGCAAAAGTAAAAACCTTCTCGGATTACGAGCAACAGCTATACATATTGACATCAGAAAAGCAAATCATCATACAGGACACGGATTTTGCGAAAGACATTTTAGAGCGAATTGGTTATTTCCCATTGATTGGTGGATATAAGCATTTGTTTCGTATTCCATTTACAAAAACATACAAATCTGGGACAACCTTCGAAGAAATCGTTGCCCTTTATGAGTTTGATGCAAACCTAAGAGAATTGTTTTTTAAATACCTGCTTCAGATTGAACGACATCTGCGTTCACTAATGTCCTATTATTTTTCTGAAAAATACGGGGAATCGCAGACAGCCTATCTGGATGTAAACAATTTCAATTTCTGTAAAAAGAACCGGAAGACTATTATCCGTCTGGTAGCAACCTTACAGCGTGCTACGACTACGACTGATTATGCATACATAAATCATTACAGAGATACCTATAGAAATATTCCACTTTGGGTTCTGGTTAATATCCTTACTTTTGGGAATCTTTCCAAAATGTATCAGGTTTTCCCACAGACCTTGCAATCAAAAATCTGTAAATCAGTAAAAACCGTCAATCCAAAACAGATGGGGCAGTTTTTATCATGTCTCACGAAATTTCGGAATGTATGTGCGCATGGCGAAAGGCTGTTTACGTATAAAACTACCCGTACACTGGCATGCAGGACCGTTCTGCGCTGCCAAATATCTGTGCAAGCTATGTCAAAAGGAACGCCGAGTGTCGATAACACTCGTTTCATGTCCCGATTTTCACAGAAAATCGACAAGGCAGGCGCCGACAACCAAAGCTGCGGCATAGAAACCAGCCTTGCCGATGGAACCTCATATTTCTGGATACTTAGCTCGATGCATTACGGAAATAAAAAAGGCGGCACAATTAATTGCTCCGCCACCTTTTTAAACAGAAACAGCCACTTCTATTATATGTTACAAGCATCCACCCTTATTCATGTATTACCAGATTCCCTTAGCCTTAAAGTTCTCTGGTATTGTTACAAAGATTGCTTCGATACATTTGTATAGTATGTCATATTCTTCATCTTCCGGTGAAAGAAGCCTGACACTTCCCTCTATAGCACCGTCAACCAGCTTACACAATACCAGCTCCTGGGTTTCATACATATATATTTGATATGTATCGATCCCATCTGTGAATGTTAAAGTCGTATCCAGCGTCCATTCAAAAGGAGATTCCGTTTCCGTATCTGTATCTTCTGTCACATCTGCTGCTGCCTCAGTCACAGCCTCTGTCTCCACCGCTTCTTCAGCGAGTGCCACCGTAGCTGTGCAGGTAAGACCGGCCAACATTGTTACAGCCAGCAAAACACATAAAACCTTTTTAATTTTACTCATAGTGCATTTTCCCCTTTCCTGTTCCTGAAAAGCTGTTTCTGTTTGTTTATCCAGTAAAATATTACTGAATGTATCGCAAATGAATCTGTCATGACTCTGATTCTGGACAAAGCAGCCTTTTCAATAATATACCCCCCAAGGTATTGTCAAGCGGATTTTGCATAGTTTGCATCCTTTTTAAAAGGGATAGGAGCACAGTTTAAGAGTGGCATGTATGTTTCTGTATTTTTTTTACATTAATGCCGTATTTATTTTGCATCATCTCTTGTAATCTGTATATAATAATGATATAATTCCACAGAAAGGAGGAAGCAACAATGCTTAAAAAATTTAAAGTAAGGAATTTCAAAAATTTTCTGGATGACATTGAGCTTGATTTGGGAAATATCAAAAATTACGAATTCAATGAGGCCGCCATTCGACAAGGTATCATAAAAGACGCAATCATCTACGGGATCAATGCTTCTGGAAAAACAAATCTGGGGTACGCAATACTGGATCTCACGCTCCATCTGTTAGACCAGCTTGGAGCCGCCAGCAGGTATAGCCCTTATACCAATTTATATTCCGGAAATTCCACCGCACACTTTGAATATACGTTCGAGTTTGACCATCAGGTTTTAACATATCAATATGAAAAGGGGTTACCGCGCAATGTAACACGTGAAATTCTTTCAATTAACAACAATATAATTATTAAAAATGCACCAGAAGATACTTTTGTACACTTAAAAGGAAGTGAAAACCTGAATCTGGATATATGGGATAACTCTATTTCCCTGGTTCGATATGTAAAAGCTAATACCGTTCTGGATAAAGCAGATGATAATTGTAAAATCTTCCTTCAGTTTTGGGATTTTATAAGTAAAATGCTCTGGTTCAGCAGTACAGAAGGAAACCGTTATATTGGAGCAAACAGCTCTAATGGATTTCTCTGCCAGGCTATAGCAGAGCTTGATCAGGTGGATGGTTTACAGGAATTCTTAAATGATCTCGGAATCAGATATCGTCTGAAGGTTCACGAAGACGATGAAGGGAAAAATATATATTGTATATATGGAAATAAAGTTGTCCCATTTACAAGTGTCTGGTCAAGCGGAACCCGATCAGCTGTATTTTTCTATCTTTGGTATTGTCAGATAAGAAATATGTCTTTTCTGTACGTTGATGAATTTGATGCATTCTATCATTACGAAATGGCAGAAGCTATCTTTCGGAAATTATTAAAAGAAGATGTCCAGGTAATCGTTACTTCTCATAATACAGACCTGATTACAAATGACTTACTGCGTCCAGACTGTTATTTTGAGATTCAAAACAATTCAATAAAAAGTTTTTCAGACCTGACACCGAAGGCACTGAGACAAGCTCACAATATCCAGAAGATGTACAAAGCGGGGGCTTTCCATGAAAACTGCTAAAAAGAAAATCGCGCTTATTTATGAAGGGGAAAAAACAGAACCCATGTTAATCTGATCAGCGTCTTAAACAGCATTCCTTTGTTTTTGCTTGAATATTATAATATTACATTCTGGAACAACACAATGAAAACAACTACAAACGTACAAAACGGATAGGGGACACTTTCTCCCCTATCCGTCTGATACTAAAAGGCGTACTTCATAAATTTCTATAAACATGCAGATATATAAGCAACACGCTTTTATACTATGCTATCCGTTATCTGGTAACGATATCTACCGGCACATTAAAGATCTTCGCAACCTTCAGGATCGTGTCAATGTGTCTGCCGGTCGCTGCCGCGAAGTGATGGGTCGGACCGCACTCGCTCCAGCGGTTTACGAACTCTCTCGCGCCGCAGGTGAAGCGGGTTCTCATGTTGGTATCGCCGAAGGAAAGGATCTCTCCTTCCTCGTTTACTCCCTCTGCCACGACAAATTTGAAATGTCCGTCGCCGTCCTGGGTGATTGCGAGGTAGGTCACCGGTCCTAAGTACGGATAGAACTGAGTCAGATAGCCGCCGCCGGTCTTGCCGTGGAAGACTTCTACGATCTTCATGGTAGGCTTCTTGTCGGAGATGTCCGCATCGCCGGATCCGCTGTGGCCAATGATTGCGATATCATCGTTGAAGTCGATGGAATACATCTCAGCGAGCTGACCGGTACCGGAAATGGTCTTCAGGATGCTCATGGCCATCGCGACCTTCATGTCGCCTTCTACCGCGCAGGCCACACCCTGCTTGATCAGCATGGAGAATGCCGGGATCAGCATACTGTCGAGGACTCCTGCTTTACCCTGTGCCAGTCCGTCATAATGAGAAGCGATCAGGCCAAGCTTTTCATCCTCAACCCACTTCTCAAACGCAACAACATATTTTGCCATATCCCATACCTTCTCGATGGTGCCGCCGCCCTCGATATCAAAGGTATCCAGGATATCCTGTGCCTTCGCGCGGATCGCGTCCTCGTCGGTCACGTTGTCCGCGATGATCCACATTTTCTCCCAGTCAAACTGCTTGGTATACAGATTCATTCTTCTGTACAGGTTGGTCTCGTCGATATAGAGATCCATCATACCCGGATACGGTCTGCCGATCTGCGCGATGTTGGTATCGCGGAAGCGGCGGCGGGTCTGGGCTGCCTTGCACCAGTCTTCGATCTCTGCCTGTACTCCGGCGTCTCCGCCTTCTACCACACCGGTAATCACGGCATGTCTCTTGCCAAAGCGCTCCAGGTCTGCCACCATCTCACCGACTGCGCCGCAGGCATAGCCTTCGCCCAGCCAGGAAGCAATATCCGTGTGCTGATAATCCAGAGCTTTGAGCTTCTGTACGTTTACCAGTACAACCGGTACATCCAGATCCCGGACAGCCGGAAGCATATTGTAGGAGGTCGCATAGGTCAGCAGCTGCAAAAATACCAGATCTACATCCGCCGCGCGGAACTTTTCTCCCGCTGCCTGGGACTGCTCCTTGGTGGTCACCATGCCTCCGTCGATGATCTCTACAGTATCCGGCAGAGTCTTTTTGAAAGCCTCGAACTGTGCCTCAAACTCCGGCACCAGCTGCGGGAACTGCGGCAAATACGCGCCCAGTGCAATTGAAAATACGCCTACTCTTGCTTTTGTCTCTACAAGCATGTGATTTCTCTCCTTTATGATAATTTTTTTGATGTGCCACTGATGATCCCATAATCGTCAGTTTTTTCATTTTTTCTGCCAGTTATACATTTTTGCCAATTATCTGTATTCTGACAGCTCTATTTTCCGCCATTTATGCCAGTGTCTTTTCGTTATAAACCTTGATGCCGAACGATTCGTGGACGCAGGTGCGTGCCTCTTCGATCGAATTGAATTCTCCCTGCTTGAGCATCTGCGCGAGGATATTGCCAATCGCGGTAGACTCGGTCGGTCCGGCGTGAACCTCCTTGCCGGTGGCCTTGGCTGTCAGCTCGTTCAGATATTCTGCGTTGCTTCCGCCGCCCATGATATGGATGCGGTGATACTCACGCCCGCCCATCTCTTCAAGTTCTTTTACGGTTTTTGCGTAGCATTCCGCAAGGCTCGCGTAAATCACAGTTGCCAGTTCGCCAAGGGTCTCCGGCACTGCCTGTCCACTCTTACGGCAGTAGTCCTTTACCGCCTCAGTCATGTTGTCCGGAGAAAGGAAGCAGTCGTCATTTACATCGACTCTGGATGGGAAATCCTTTGCTTCCTCTGCCATCTCGCAGATCTGGCCAAAGCTGTAAGCGTCGTGATACTCATGGCGCACCGACTGAATCATCCAGAGTCCCATAATGTTTTTCAGATAGCGGAAACGCCCTGCGTAGCCGCCCTCGTTCGTCAGGTTCAGCTCGCAGCTTCGTTTCGAGCAGTCCGGAGTCAGCCGCTCAATGCCCATCAGCGACCAGGTACCGGAGCTGATATAAATAAAATCATCATCGTTTGCCGGTACTGCCAGCACGGAAGATCCCGTGTCATGTGTCGCCGGAGCCACAACTGTCAGGTCAAATCCAACCTCTTTTTTCACTTTTTCGCTGAGCGTCCCGACTACTGTGCCAGGCATGATCAACTTCTGGAAAATCTCCTTCGGATAGCCGAGCATCTCGATCAGATCATAATCCCAGTCCTTCGTGACCGGAGAAACCAGCTGCCCGGTCGTGGCCTCAGTATACTCACAGGTCTTATTTCCGGTCAGCAGATAGTGGAAATAATCCGGCACGTGCAGAAGCGTGCGCGCCTGTTCCAGCTGCTCCGGATGGTTCTTCTTGATCGCCATCAGCTGATAGATCGTATTAAAGATTGCTTTCTGGATACCTGTTCTTGCATAAAGGTCTTCCAGAGAAATGATCTTGTAAACCTCTTCGTCCATGCCATCCGTGCGGTGATCGCGGTACCCTACCGTATTGCCGATGACCTGATCTTTTTCGTCCAGCAGCACAAAATCCACGCCCCAGGTGTCAATGCCCATGCTGGTCGGTATCTTACCGATCTCTTTACACTTCTTCAGGCCATTAACGATCTCTCCAAAGAGGCGGTCATACTCCCAGCAAAGCTCACCGTCCTTTTTTACAAGACCATTCTCAAAACGATAAATCTCCTCCAGCTGAATCTTTCCATCTTCCATGTGTCCGAGGATATGACGCCCGCTGGAAGCGCCGATATCCACTGCAAGATAATAAACAGACATGTAAAACCTCCTGATATTTACCGCGTGCCGTAAACACGCAATCTTTTGCCTTTTTTGCTTCGTCCTGTAAAATCCGCCCTGCCGCAGAGCAGATCCTTACATTCAGACAACACACACTTTTAAAGCTACAAGCATTATACTATAAGGAGCCGCATTTGATAAGACTTTCTTTTGTTAGAAAAAGTGTCCTTATTTGCATCACCAGTTTCGCCATGCATAAAATAGAAATATAGACCATGCAGATTTATCTGCAATGGGCTATATTTCTATTTTATGGAATGGGCGGCGAAACCGCCCATTCAGCCCGAGAGTGACTGCGAAGCGGGCACTCTCGGGCATGCATGGCGGAACGTCACATTACATAAATACAGACCATGCAGATTTATCTGCAATGGGCTGTATTTCTATTTTATAGAATGGTGGAACGTCGCATTGCCAAAAGCAGACCATGCACCTTTCTAAGGCCGTGCCTGCCGGTATTTTCTCGGCGACATCCCATAATACCTGCGGAATTCCGCCGAAAAATGCTCCAGAGAGGAATACCCCAGCTCCTCCGCAATCACAGTGACTGACTTTTCCGGATCCTGCAGCAGCACAGCGGCTGCCGACATCCTGGCCTCCACCTTTTTCTGCAGAAAAGTTTTCCCGTAAAGATTCTGAAGGAGGCGCTGCGTCTGCCGCTCGGAGAGAAGCAGTCTTCCCGCAAGTTCCTTCAGAGACGGCTTTTGATACTCATAGAGAAAATACTCCTCAATCAAAAATGCCCGGCCTTCTTCCTGGCTGGTATCCCCAGCTTCCTTCTCCGTTCCCATGCCGCTCTCATAATTGCGCACCATACAGATCATCATCTGGGCAATGAGCATCTCGATCTGCTTCCGATAGCCGATCCGGCGTTTTTCCAGCTCGTCAAAAAGCTGTTTTACCAGAGTACTCATCCCATGACGATCCTGGCCAAACCAGAAGGCCGTATCCAGGAACTGGCTCAGCAGGATAGATTTCTCCCGGTTTTTGGGGGTGTCCCCCATCACTCTCAGGTAAATGCAGTATTCCTGCATCGGATCCTGCGGAACAGGCGTCTGAGCGTGTCTCACATGCGGACCGGTCACAAACAGCGTATTGGGGGTAATGTCGTATCTTTTATCCTCCGCAGTGAGCTGTCCGTATCCTTCCTGAATGTAGTGAATCTCATAGCTTCCATCCCCGTGGCTGTGCAGGGGAATCGTTCGCTCGAATCGCTCAAAAATGATGTTCAGCACATCAACGGTACATTTTTCAAACGAAAAATGTATATACGGCTCGGAATATTTGACCTGCATATGACACCTCTCGGTCAGGCAGACATCTCCCTTGCCGGGCTTTTCTGTCTGATCCTGCTCTCCTTTACGGTCTATCTTAACGCAGGAGAGCGAATACTGTCAATGCAAACGTGAAAAAGAATATAGAAAAAACAGAACAGCATGAACCGAACAGGGAGACTTTTCCCCTTCCCGCTGCGCGGTATGCCGAAAAGATTGCTGACGCAGTCCGAGAATTTCTTATGGCTACACGGCGTGTGATGAGATGTTACGTCCAAAATCGGCGCACCTGACGCAGAAGAACAGGGGAGAAAACTCCCCTGTCCGATCACTTCCTTTATTTCGTTATATACCCATTGATGTCCCATAAATCTTCCCAGCTTTTCGCGCCTGGCCATAAAAACACCTGACCCTTCACGAGCCGGCAGTGTCTGTCTGCGTTTTGGATTCTCTCCATCTCTTCGTCTGTCAGGGGATCTTCGGTGACACAGGCCAGGTTGCTGGTGTACTGCGGCTCCTTGACGGAAAACGGGATCGGCACCTGACCTCTCTGCACAGCCCATTTTAAGCACACCAGAGCCGGATGGATTCCGTGAGCCGCGGCAATTTCCACGACTTCCGGCATTTGCGTGGCTGCTACATCCTCCGGCGTCCGGTCTCTTTCCGGTCTGGACGGCGAGCCCAGCGGGCAAAAGCCGATCGGCACCATCTGATGAGATACGGCATAGTCAAAAAGCTCCGGCTGTTGGAAAGCAGGATGCAGCTCCATCTCGAGAGCCGCGGGCTTTATCCTGCACAGAGGAAGCACGGCCTCCAGCTTGGGGATTGTCATGTTGGACATGCCGATGTATCTCACCAGTCCTTCCTCCACCAGCTGCTCGCACTGTCTCCAGGCGACCATAAACTCTTCCACGGAAAAAGGACGGGAATCCGGGTTTCTGGAATCTCCGTCGCAGCCGGGCGCATGATAGTTGGGGAACGGCCAGTGTACAAAATACAGGTCAATCTGCGAAAGCTTCAGATCTTGAAGACTCTTTTTGCAGGATTCCAGTACCTGTCCCTCTCCATGCATGTCATTCCACACCTTGGAGGTGATGAAAAGCTCCTCCCGCTTTACCAAACCATCTGCGACTGCCCGCTCCAGCACTTCTCCGATCTGCGCCTCATTCTGATAAACAGCGGCACAGTCGATCAGCCGGTATCCTGCACGGATTCCGCCGTATACCGCCTCGGAGATCTGTTCGGCACCGTATTTATCGGAGCCAAAGGTTCCGAGACCGATTGCAGGAATACTCTCGCCGCTATAAAGAATCCGGCGGGGAATTTTCGTCTGTTCAATCTTAGTCATGTTTATTCTCCTTTACGCCATTCGCTGGATTCAAACAGCGGAAGCGTCATTTTTCTCTGCTCAGTCCGGGAAAGTCACTGCTACCTTGCCGCAGTTTCCGCCTGCCATCAGAGCGTAGGCTTCGCCCGCCTGCTCCAGCGGAAACTCATGAGTGATCAGATCCTCCGGATGAATATTCCAGCGCACCAGTCTCTCCACAAGCTCTTCCATCTTCCACAGTGAGGTCACCCAGGAACCATAGATAGTCTTCTGCCCATGAATGATATCCGGACTCGGGTTGAATGTGCAGGTGCCGCCCTCGCCTACAAAGGCGATCTTGCCCCATTCTCTGGTAGCACGGATGGCAAGCTGCCTGCCAGGGTCGCTGGCACTTGCGTCAATCGCCCGCTCGACACCTTTGCCGCCTGTCACCTTCATGATCTGTTCCAGAGCGTCATCCGGAGAAAATACATAGTCAACCAGGTTCAGTTTCTTCGCAAGTTCAATGCGGTATGGATTCATCTCTACGCCGATCAGCTGGTTTGCGCCCATCGCTTTTGAGAGCATCAGCGCCGCCAGGCCTACAGGCCCTAAACCTGTCACCAGCACCGCGTCATTTCCGCTGACACCGATTTTCTCAATTGCCTCATAAACCGTGCCGAACCCGCAAGCCACCTGCGCGCCGTCCTTATAAGTCAGCTCATCCGGAAGCTCGATCAGATCCTTTTCCTCTGCCAGAATGTACGGAGCCATTCCGCCGTTCCGCTGCCAGCCGTACGCGCGGCGGAATTTGCTCTTGCAGGAGATATAGTAGCCGCGGCGGCAGTCGTTGCAGACACCGCAGCCGGAAATATGGTAAACGATTACCCGATCGCCCTTTTTGAAGCGGCGCAGTCCTTCGCCTTCTTCCACAATCTGGCCGCAGGGTTCATGACCTGCGATCATGCCCGGAATATAAGCCTCCGGTCCTTTTCCTACGTGCTCCCGGTAAATGCAGCGGATATCACTGCCGCAGATCGTAGTAGCCTTTGTCTTGATCAGCACCTGGCCATATCCAGGCTTCGGGATTTCGAAATCCTTCAATTCAACCGTGCTGTTTCCGGGAAGAATGGCTCCCTTCATCATCCTTGTCTCCATTTTAGTACCCTCCTGTGATTATATTGAAGAAACAGCAATCCGCCATTTCTTTGTTTCAGGTTATTGTTATTTTACTACAAGACTGCCATTATTTTAAGACCCCAGACAGACAAATTTACCAGTCCGGATGTCGTGTGAGCGAAGGTTTTTGTGTGATCGAGTAGGAGGCGGACTTTTCGACTCCTACTCGCCGCGCGGGGCGCGGGCAGCAGAGCTGCCAAAATTCCTCTCGCGCCCCTGCGCATCAAAAAAACAAGGGCTGCCGAAGCAGCCCTCATGATGTTTCAATTTCTGATCCCGGTTTCCCGGGATGCTTCATAACTATTCAGAACGATGCATCTGCTTCCAAAATCAGTGATACCCATTCAGAACAATGCCATCTGTTTCTGTGATTAGTCATAAAGGTTCGGAGCGATATCATCTGCGTCCATGTTGTCCGCATTGTACCAGTAACCGTCTGTAGATACGTCTTCTACTTCCTCGCCGTTTGCGATCTGAGTCAGAACGTCAACAGTGGTGATGCCCATAGCCAGCGGAGACTGTGTAACAGCGCCGTACATTGTGCCGTCAGCTACTGCAGCCTTGATAACAGAACCAGCATCAAAGCCAGCTGCCAGGATAGAGGTCTCCGGATCGCTGCCGAGAACGCCAAGGTTGTCATTTGCTGTAAGGATGCCTTCTGCTGCTACCTGGTTAGAACCGAAGATACCGATGGTGTCTTCTTTGTTCAGGATGTTGGAAGCCTCAGTTGCGCAAAGCTCAACGGTTGTCTGAGCCGGAACAGCTACTTCGATGATGATGTTTGCGGTGGACTCGTCGCCTGCGTCCGCGCAGTTGTCTACATAATACTCATTGCCGGTAACAGCTACAGTGTAGCCATCAGCGGTAGCCAGCTCGATGAACTTGTCAATGAAGCCAAGGCCGCGGCTTGTGATGGATTCGGATGTGGACTCCTGGTTTACTTCGCCGATTCTTACAACGCCGTCAGCAGCTGCGATCTTATCAGCGAGTGCCGCATAGAGGTTCTCTGCTGCGGTTGCGCCAGCGCCATAGTTGTCAGTAGCGATGGTGGAGTATACAGAGCCTTCCGGAGCATCCGGTACACCAGAGTCAAACAGAACAACCGGGATTCCAGCGTCCATAGCTTCCTGCAGAGCGTCAAGAACTGCTTCCTGATCGCATGCTGCAAGGCCGATGCCGTCCGGGTTCTTGGAGATCGCATCCTCAAGCATCTGAACCTGATCTGCGATATCGGACTCTGAGTTCGGGCCGTTGGAGTTAGCGGTAACGCCGACAGCTTCTGCTTCAGAATTGATACCGGTTACTGCTGCCTGCCAGTAAGAGGACTGATAGCTCTTTACGATAATCTCAAACGTATACTCACCGTCTGCGGTAACTACTTCGTCTGCGAATGCCGTGCAGCCCATTGCGGATACAACCATCGTTACACCCAATACTGTAGCTAATAACTTCTTGTTCATTTTTAACCCTCCTGTTTTGGTTTATTTATATGAAGTCTTCCGTGGCAATCCCCGTCCGCTGTTAAATGGAGAATGCCATCTGACCGCATACCACGTTTAAGTACTGCTCGCCCATTGCTGCTATCGCTGCGCTCACGATTTTGCAGCCATTTTTAATGCTGTCACATTTTCGTGATCATATACGACTGCCACGATTGTCCAGCCATTTTACCACTGAGACTTTTCCAGGTAACTCGATTTTATCACTTGCTCCATTTCGCCCCTGCCTGGTTTTATCACTTACTCGATGCCGCGCCGTTTCTTGATGACATCCACCAGCACTGCCACAATCAGCACAATACCTGTGATGATCTGCTGCCAGTTTGCCTGCAGACCGATAAACGGAAGTCCTGTCTTCAGAAGGCAGATGACGAACACGCCCAGCATGGAGCCAACGATCGTTCCCACGCCGCCGGATGCGGATACACCGCCGATAATCGCGCCGCCGATGGCTTCCAGCTCGAAGCCTGCGCCGGTACCCGGCTGCACAGTAGCGAAGATCGCGGAGTAAGCGATGGATGCAAGTCCCGCGAAAAAGCCGGAGATCGCATAAGCAAGTATGTGATAAGCCTTTACGTTTACGCCGGAAAGTCTGGCTGCTTCCTTATTGCTGCCGATACTGATCGTATACCGGCCGACCTTCGTGTGATTCAGAACATAGGACATCAGGATCACGATCAGTATAATCCACACAATGCCAATCGGCACCTTCCTGTTAGACTCCAGCGTAATTTTGAAAATGCTGCGGAACCAGCCGCCCGGAGCCTTTGCTGTCGGCCAGGAAATACCAAAGCCGCCGACGATAATCGCGCCAAGTCCTCGTGTGATCATACAGGTACACAGAGTCGTAAGGAATGGCGGAATCCCCATAATCGCAACCACCACGCCGTTCAAGCAGCCGATCGCGGTGCCGAATAAAACGGATACAAGCATGCCTGCCCATACCGGGAAGTTACAGAAGGAAATCAGGTAACCGCCGACCAGTGAATAGCAGATCAGGCCGGTTCCGATGGACAAATCCACGCCTCCGGTAATCAGAGGGAACGTTACGCCGATGGACATCAGCACAATGTAATAGGAATAGTCCAGGATACTGACCAGTGTCGTATACTTGCGGAAGTTGGTACTATTTGCGTAAAAGAAGATGACAAGAGCAATAATGACCAGTACTACCACCAGCAATTGTCCGCTGGTGCCCGCAAGGATTGATTTTTTCTTTGCTGTCGATTTTTCCATGGTATTCTCCCTCCTCAACCTATATCTCGTGTCGCCAGATTCATAATGTTTTCCTGCGTCGCGTCTTCAATCGCGATCTCGCCGGTGATTTTACCTTCACACATTACGATAATCCGGTCGCTCATTCTCAGAATCTCGGTCATTTCAGAAGAAATCATGATAATGGATTTTCCTTCAGCCGCCAGCTGATTCATCAGCTTGTAGATCTCATTCTTCGCGCCGACATCAATGCCTCTGGTAGGCTCATCGAAAATCAGGATATCACTGTTCTTGCAGAGCCATTTCGCGATAACCACCTTCTGCTGATTGCCGCCGGAAAGGTTCACCACCAGCTGATCTACGCCCGGCGTCTTTGTCGCGAGAGAATCCACAAACTTCTGTGCGGTCTCATCCTCACGTTTTTTATCAATAAAGAGGCCGTTCATATATTCTTCCAGGCAGGCCAGAGTCGTGTTCTCCGATATAGATTTCTGTACCACAATACCATAACGCTTCCGGTCTTCGGAGAGATAACCGATGCCATGCTTTACTGCGTCCTGCGGAGAATTGATGGTCACCTTTTCTCCATTTACGTAGATATCTCCGCTTTCTTTTTTATCAGCACCGAAGATTGCCCGTGCCGTCTCTGTACGCCCTGCGCCCATCAGACCGGAAAATCCAAGGATCTCACCTTTGTGAAGCTCAAAGCTGACATTCTGCACCATTCTTCCTGCATTCAGATTCTCCACCTTCAGTACCACTGGCGCATCCTTCGGCACAAGGCTGGCTGTCTTCGGATCCTCATAGATCACGCGGCCGACCATCATATTGACAATATCATTCTTCGTGCATTCCTCGGTAATCAGAGTCCCGACATAAGAACCGTCACGCATAACCGTTACGCGGTCCGTGATGACCTTGATCTCGTCCATACGGTGTGAAATGTAAATAATACCGATCTGCTGACGACGCAGATCACGGATAATCTTGAACAGCTCCTCAATCTCCGCCTCGGTCAGCGCGGCCGACGGCTCATCAAATACAATCACCTTCGCATCATGGGAAATCGCCTTTGCGATCTCGCACATCTGCTGCTTGCCGACCGTCAGGTCACCCATCGTCGCTGCCGGGTCTATATCAATATTCAGTCTTTTGAAAAGCGCCGCTGAATCCTCGCGCATCTTTTTATCATCAATGCCAAAGCCCTTCTTTGGCTCTCTGCCGATGAAAATATTCTGCGCAACCGTCAGATGGTTCAGCATATTCAGTTCCTGGTGCACAATGACGACTCCGGCATCCTGCGCCTCCTTCGCATTGTGGAACTCCACTTCTCTGCCTTCATATGTAATGGTACCGGAATCCTTCGTATAAATACCGGTCAGAACCTTCATCAACGTCGACTTTCCCGCGCCGTTCTCACCCATCAGCGCGTGTACCTCACCCTTGCGCAGCTCAAACTGAACATGGTCCAGCGCATGTACGCCTGGGAAAGACTTGTCGATGTCCTTCATTGTCAAAATCACTTCACCCATTTTCTGCCCTCTGCCTTTCTGCAGCAATTCTGCGGATACTCTCGAAACTCAATTTTGTAACCATTCAAAGCATCAATTAATGAAAAGCTCCAAACAGCTGCTTAATTTTTGCGGCGACGTCCAAGCACGTCAAAGTATACCGCCACAATTACGATAATACCTGTAATAATCAGCTGGTAATTCTTATTCAGGCCAAGAGCCAGAATTCCCTGCTGCAGAAGCGCGATGATCAGCACTCCGATCACCGTACCACTGATGGATGCCAGACCTCCCGCCATCGAAGTGCCGCCCATTACGCAGCCGGCGATTGCCTCGTTGTTATACTGGTCTCCATAGCCAGGCTGTACGGTGGTATAGCATGCCACATAAAAGATTGCCGCAACTCCTACGAGAAGCCCGCAAATGATATAGGAAAGCATTTCCCATTTTTTAATATTGACTCCAGAGAGACGAACTGCCTCACGGTTGCTCCCGAGACACAGAATGTAACGGCCGATCTTCGTCTTGTTCAGAATGATCGCGCAGACGACAGCCACCGCCAGAAAGATCACCAGTCCAACCGGGAAGTTGCCAACCTTGACCAGGTTGCGGTACCAGCCGTTCGCCGCGTCAGAACGCGGCCAGCTGACGGACTGCGTCTTTGTGAACACGGACGCAACACCCTTCGCAATATTCATACTCGCCATAGAAATGATAAAAGGAGGAACCGACCAGTACGCCACCATATAGCCATTAAAGACGCCAAACGCGCCGCCCACCAGAATGCTCATGATCAACGCCAGCGGCATCGGCACACCATAATTCGTCAGGCTGTAGCCGGAAACAAGAGCACAGCAGAACATGACCGGTCCGATTGAGAAATCAATCCCGCCAGTCGCTATGACAAAGGTTACGCCAAGAGCCAGGAATCCCAGAAAATACATATAATTCAGGGTATCCAGAATGCGCTTGTAGCTGAGGAAAGAAGGGCTGAGGATTGCAAATGCTATGTACATGACGATCACGACACACACCAGCAGCACCCGATTCAGGCCGATCTTCTTTACCAGAGAATTGTTTTTAATTTTATCCACTTCTGCATCCTCCCATTTTCAGAATTCGCATATCATTGTTGTCATTATAAAGCAGAATTGAAATTTGTGAAATGGAAATTTTTCTTAGAAAAGGTTAAATTTTTACGTTTTCATATAACCTTCGCAGAAAATTTACGGTACTGCCTGAACAGGTGCGGCTGGACTGGCGCTGCATCTAAAATGGAAACAGCAGCTTCTGGTTCTCCTCAGTGTACAGCTCCTCCCGGGTGATCAGCTTTGAGCCGGAATCCAGATTTGTCCCCTCTTTGAGGCTGCCGTTCAGAAGCTCAATCGTCTTCTCCACACCAAGATATCCCATATTAAAGGATTTCTGGATGATAAAGCCCCGAAAAATGCCTTCCTCCATCAGTTGAATCATCTCCAGAGAGCTGTCAATCCCGACAAAGATAATCTGATCCTGCAGCCCCAGATCGCGGATCGCCCGCGCTGCGCCGACCGCAGAATACTCATTCGTACCGATGATCATGGTGAGGTCCGGATATTTTTCAATCAGCGCACAGGTCTGCTCATAGGCCACGGAATACTCTGAGCCGGAAAAAACCGTCTCAACAATCTGGCTTTCATATTCCCCGAGTCCGGTACGGATGCCTTCCTCACGCTCCAGTGCGGTCGAGGAACCCTCTACATGAGCTACGATTGCAATCTGTGAATTTTCATCAAGAAACTGACAAGCATATTCGCCCAGCTGCTCGCCCATATTCACGTTATCTGTGGCCACCGTCAGATCCTGGATATCCTCCGACACGACAGAGTCAACAAATACCAGACGAATGCCGGCTTCCTTTACTTTTTCCATCGTTTCGATATTTTCCGTGTAGCTCGACGGGGAAATCAATATTGCGTCCGGTTTCTTCGCAATTGCCTCCTCCAGATACTGCCTCTGCTGTTCATAATCTGTCTCCGAGTCCGGCGCGAGGATCTCCAGAGTGGCATTGTACTCTTCCGCTGCCATCTGGGCGCCTTCAATCAAGGTTGACCAGAAGTCATTGTCCTCATCCTGGACCTTCGGAATGTAGATCAGCGAATAGCTTTTTGCATTCGCGTCCTGGAACGCGTAGGAATAAAAAAGAGCAAAAGCCAATGCCGCAGCCAGTATCGCTGCAGCCATCATGATTTTCCGCAGGTTCTTTTTTATCATCCGCATCATCCGATCCTCCCACAGCAATCATTTGTCTCTTTCATCCACCCGTGTAATCGGAATTTTCACAGTCACACAAGTGCCCTTCCCCGCTTCACTCCAGTAAGTCAGTCCATAGTCCGGGCCGTAATAAAGCTGCAGCCGTTTTTGGACATTATAGACGCCGACGCCATTTGACTGATAATTGACCGCGTGAGTCTCGAATATATGCAGCAGCATCTCCTCATCCATCCCCACTCCGTCGTCCTCAATCTCAATAAAAATATCATCGACAACACGATAACCCTTTACCGTAAGAAGTCCGCGGGTTTCCTTATATTTCAGTCCATGATAAATCGCGTTCTCCACCAGCGGCTGCAAGACCAGCTTGATGATCCGCTCGTTCCGGATATCAGCCGCGACGTCCAGGCGGAACTCCAGCTTATCCTTATAGCGCATCTGCTGGATGGTCAGGTAGTCCCTGATCGCCATCATCTCCTGACCGATGCTGATCAATTCCGCATCATTGCCGATATTCTGCCGCATCAGCCGGGCAAACGCCGACGTCATCGTCACGACCTCGTCGGTCTTTTTGGACTCCGCCATCCAGATAATCGAGTCCAGCGTATTATAAAGAAAATGCGGATTAATCTGCGACTGCAACGCGCGCAGCTCCATCCGGCGCTTTTCCTCCTGCTCATTCCGGTTCTGTTCAACAAGGGATTCAATTCTGCGCGACATCATATTAAACGAATTGGTCAGAGAACTGATTTCATTGTTTCCCTCGACCACCACCTGATTGCCCTCGAGATGTCCCTGCTGCACCCGCTCCATCGAATCGCGCAGTGCCTGCACCGGTTTCGTAATCTGTCTGGCGACCAGACTGGAAATAAACACCGCGACCACCAGCAGGATGACTGCAGTCATGCAGTAGATAAACTGTGTCTGCCTGCTGTTCCGGAACAGCTCCGACGTCCTGGCGACGCTGACCACCACCCAGCCTGTTTTTTCCGACGCGCTCCAGATGTAAAGATGACTGCTCTGATTTTCCGAGAAAATGGTATAGCTTTCCTCATTTTCGAGCAAATCTGAAGTGTGTTCTGTCTTCAAGCCTCCATAGAGAAGCTGCTGCTGCGGATGGTAAATAATCCCGCCCTCCGCATCAATAATGTAAACATATCCCTCTGTCCCCGTGCTGTTGTCCTCACACAATCGGCTGATGGAGCTGTAATTCAGGTCAATAAACACAACTGCCATCTCCTGCGGATTGCTTTTATTCGTAACAACGGAGCTCAAAGTGATCACCCACTTATAGCAGTCCTTCACCGCGTTTTGCACATGAGAGGAGGAAATATAAAAAGCGTCCGGATTCGCGATGGCATTCTGGTACCAGTCCTCCCCCGTCACGTCCACGTTTGGATTCAGCTCTGTATCATCGCCATTGATCAGCGCATTTGTCTGGCTGTAAATTACGCCAATATTATAAATATCCGTACGGCTTTGTAAAATCGTGTCAAATTGCATCTGAATCCGGTTTTTCACATCCTCAAGCTCCTCATCTGATAGAGAATCATTAAAAAAGAAGCTCTGCACATCCGCGTTCTCACTCACCATATCCGAAATATTTTCCATATATTCAATATAAGAATCCACATCTGTATTCAGCTGAGAGAGCAGACGTTCCGTATAGCTGACCGCGTTTGCATATACCTCATCCTGGGTATAGCGCAGAGATACAACCACCACAATCAGAATTGCAAAAATAATCAGCGCCGATGAGGTAAAAAGGATCGCTGTCTGAATGCTCTTGAAATGATTGTAAAATCTGCGTACGGGATTCATCCGCTTTTTTCCCGGCGTTTTACCGGGTCTTTCCCCTGTCTCTGTACGTTTCATGCCCATATGCCCGTCCTGTACCATACCCGTATATCCGGTCTATACCATACCTGTATGCCCGCTCTGCTCACTGTCCGTATGCCTGGGATAGTCCATGGCAGCTGTATGCCCGGCCTGTACCATACCTGCATATCCGCTCTGCTCATTGCCCATATGCCAGGGATGGTCCCGCCCAGCCTGTTCATTAGTCAGCATTTTTCCGGTTCTCCCTCGCGTATTCCGTCGGCGTCCTGCCTGTCATTTTCTTAAAAACAACGCTGAAATAATGCGGATCCGAATACCCCACACGCTCTGCGATCTCATAGTTTTTCAGTGATGTGTGTTCCAGCAGATCCTGCGCTTTTTGTATTCGCGTCCGAATCAGAAGATCCATAAAGGTCTCGCCGGTTGTTTCCTTGAATAAAGCTGAAAAATAGCTGGTACTGACTCCCAGATAGCTACAGACCTCATTCAGTCCCAGCGCCGGATCCATGTAATGCTTTTCTATGTAGTCTACAGCCCGCATCGCGAGACGTTTGCTGTTGGAATCACTCATGGAGCCAAGCGACTTCAGCATCTGCGCCACGTACTCCTTCACGGCGCAGATGGCCTTTGGCAGACTCCTCTGCTGCGTAATCCGCTCAATCACCGCTTCCCGCTCCCGGATAAGCTGCCCCTCATCCAAACCACTCGCCTGACCGATCTCCGCCACATTGCGCACCAGCTGTGCAAGCTGCAGACAGACGCGGTTTTTCTCCAACAGATTCCGCCGCATGGACTCCTCCATCGCGTCAAGTGCTTCATTTGCCCCGGTGCTGTCATGATTCCGCACCGCCTCCGCAAGCTGGTTCTGGATGAAGGTATAATCCTGCGAGGCCGTCTCTTCCTGCATTGTTACAGCGCCGTCCATACTGCTTCGGTGTTCTGAATTGTGTACGTAGTCCTGTGTGACCGCACCTTCCTGCAAGCCTAAGTTCTCCAAATCAACAATCATCCCGGGTCCGCCGCTGTAACGGCGCGTGAGCGCTTCCCTGGCCGATTCCCACGAATGGTACAGTTCATCCGTGTCCGCCACACAGACTCCAAGTCCGGCAGAAACCGTCATTCCAAGCGCCTTGTATACCTCCTGCTGTATTCTTTCACATATTTTCATAGAAGCGCAGAGAAATTCGCTCCGAAGGCTGTTTCTATTTCCGGATTGTTCGAACCTCTCACTCTTAAGAAGCAGCTGAATCCGTTGGTTTCCATCCTGATAGGCGTATCCCAGGCGTTCCTGCTTAAGGAGCTCTTCACTGATGTTAAACACAACAAATGCCATCAGTGCGCTCTCTTTTTGTTTTTCCAGGTCTGCCTCATACAAATCCGAATAGAGATCAATGTCCAGCGCAGCTACCCGGTAGTATTCACTCTGGAACGTAATCCCCATCTCCTCCAATTCACGAAGACTCTCCACAGGTTCACGGCTATGCATCACAAAATTACTCAGCGCTGCGGATTGAATCAAAGCGGCGTTTTTCTGGTATTCCTTATAGGTACTGGTCAGCTTTTCAAGCTTTCGCTCCTGCTTCTGTGTCTCGTCCAGTTTCTTGCGGGTGCGCCGAAGCACCTCTGAAAGCTCTTTCGCCGTGACCGGTTTTAATAAATATTCCGACACATGATACTGGATGGCTTTCTGCGCGTAGTCAAATTCCGAAAAACCGCTGAAAATGATTATCACCGTCTCTGGATAATTCTCATACAAATACTTGCTCAGTTCAATTCCGTCCACATAGGGCATATTGATATCTGTGAGGACGACCTGAATCGGGTGCTCATTCACAAACTCAATGGCTTCCTTTCCATTCTGGCAGTCACCAGAGAGTGTAAAGCCAAGTCCCTCCCAGTCTATATTTTCCCGTATGGCATCTCGCACCAAAATTTCATCATCCACCAGTAGTACCTGATACATATCTGTTCCTGCCTTCTTCAACAATTCAAATCTGACGCAGTTTTTCTTCCGCGCTTTTTCAAAATATATAATAAACGACGTTAGTCATTTTACTTTACTACATTGCCGCGCGCCGATAGCACAACGTTACAGGCCCCGATTTAAAAGAGATTCGGGACATTCAGACAACGACCGGCGCGAAGCAGAAAACACAAAGTATGCCGCAAGGGCAATAGCATTTTCTCTTTCATTATAAAATAAGAGGAAAGCACGGCAAGCCCGAGTCCGTTTTTCAAGTTCCATCATCGTAGCCGCCCTGCGAATTCCCTCTTCCCATATAGCTATATTGTCTATTTTTCAAAAACCGAAACGTACCTGTTTTGTTAAAATTATCTTACGACCCATGGTCAGATTTGTCAAGAAATTCCTTGTGACAGTCCTCCCCTCTATACTTGATCTTTATTCCCGCGAAGCAACGAGCCAAGTAGCCGGAGCCATAAGGTATCCACCGGCAAGCCGGTCCCCCTTATGACATAGCTTGCACTTCCGTCAGCTTATCCTTTTTCAGATCATGAGATGACGAAGCATTGCCTTAAACATTTTAATCCGCAGGATGTACAGGTTTTTTTCATTGACATTGGAATTTCCATGTATTACTATTAACAAAAACAAGGCGTGTGATTTATGATTGATATCTCATATAAGTGCATACGCATTCTGCTCAAGAAAGGAGAACATTTATGTTAAAGGGAATACCACCCATTTTATCCCCCGAACTGTTAAAAGTGCTCTGTGAAATGGGGCACACGGACGAGCTGACCATCGGAGACGGCAACTTTCCGGGACATTCTTTCGGCACTGAAGTCATTCGTATGGACGGTCACGGCGTGCCGGAGATCCTCGACGCAATCCTGCAGGTTTTTCCGCTGGATACCTATCCGGATGAGAACGGCGTAATGGTTCCGCCCTGCACGCTCATGGCTGTTGAACCGGGCGACGACGCCAAGACGCCGATCTGGGACACCTATAAAGAAATCGTCGCCAAATATGACAAGCGCGGCGCTGCCTGCTTTGAAGAGATCAATAAGTGGGATTTCTACAAGAAAACCCGCGCGAAATCCAGAGTCGTTATCATGACTGGTGAAACCGCTATCTACGCGAATCTGATTCTGCGTAAGGGCGTTGTGATCCATTAAGCTGCTTCCCACCCAGGGTTGAAAAGGAAAGTGTGCTTCACTCCCGTCCATGATTAAGCGAGAGATGTGCACAATTAGAGCGGGAAAACAGCAAAGCGCTATAACAATTCCATACATAGAAAAATTCCATGTATATTAAAAAATCTATGCATATTAAAAATTCTATGTATAGAACATGAAAAGCTCCGGCATCATCGTACCATCCCAGTCGTACTCTGCCGAAGCTTTTTCTTGTCTTATCTTTCCATCACTTCATTATTTCTTATAGAACGGTCCAAAGTTCTTGCACGCACGATAATCTGCGCCTTCCTTATCCATGCCAAACGCATTCCACGCTGCCGGGCGGAAAATCTTTTCTTCCGGAACATTGTGCATGCATACCGGAATACGCAGCATCGAGCACATGGTGATCAGATCCGCGCCGATGTGGCCGTAACTGATTGCGCCATGGTTAGCGCCCCAGTTGTTCATCACATCATACGCGCTCTTGAACGGCGAGCCTTCCTTGCCATCGCATCTCGGAGTAAACCAGGTGCACGGCCATGTATAATCCGTTCTCTTCCAGAGAATATCAGAAACCTCGTCCGGAAGATTGACCGTCCAGCCCTCTGCTATCTGCAGCACCGGGCCAAGTCCCTTTACCAGATTCAGACGAATCATGGTTGCCGGCATCTCTGCTCTGGTCAGGAAACGGGAGGAATAGCCGCCGCCGCGGAAATAGCCGTTATCAGCTGCGTTCCAGGTGGTTGCCTTCAGGCAGGCCTGCATATCCTCTTCGGTCATGTCATACCATGGCTTGATCACGCCATTGCCGTTTTCATCCTTCACCTCGCCGCAGGCATCCAGACAGCAGGCGCCGGAATTGATCAGATGGATAAAACCATCTGCCTCTTTCGCTTTGCCGGTGATCTCATAGCCGGTCGCGCGCTTGCATGCGTCTGCGCTCCAGTAGGTGCGGACATCCGCGAACATCTGCGCACGGTTCGTCAGAAGCTTCATAAACAGCATGCCAATACCATTCAACGCATCATTCTCTGTCGCCAGTACATAGGTCTCACGCGGACCATTCCAGTCGAAGGAGGTGTTCAGCATTGCCTCCGGGAAGTCGCAGTTCGGATAGAAATCGGTCCACTGTCTCTGTCCCTGGAATCCGCCCACGATCGCGTTGTGACCGACAGCCTCTTCCTCACAGCCCTCCGGAAGGTTCGGGTTGCCATTGTAGAGATCCTTGATGATGCACATCATCTTGACAACGAACTCCCAGTCCTTTTCCTTCTGCTCCGGGGACTTCTGGATAAACTCCGGATTCTTGTCAAAGCCTTCCGGACAATTCTCTTTTGTCCATTTCAGTGCCTTCTGGAATTCTTCTTCGTCATAAATATTCTCAGACATCCGGCGGATGATCTCGACCTCATCGATCGACTCCACACGCATGCCGAGGTAAGACTCGATGAAATCCTGATCCATGATGGAACCGCCGATACCCATCGTCACAGAACCAATCTGCAGATAGGATTTTCCACGCATGGTAGCTACCGCGACTGCCGCACGGCCAAAACGGAGCAGCTTCTCCTCAACGTCTGCCGGGATGGAGGTGTCGTCCGCCTCGCAGACCTCATGGCCATAAATGCCAAATGCAGGAAGTCCCTTCTGTGCATGGGTAGCAAGTACGGAAGCCAGATAAACAGCGCCCGGTCTCTCGGTACCGTTGAATCCCCAGACAGCCTTGATCGTGTTCCGGTCCATATCCATTGTCTCTGAGCCATAGCACCAGCACGGAGTCACGGTCAGCGTGATCGCCACGCCCTCCTTCTCAAACTTCGCCTGGCAGGCAGCTGCCTCAGCTACACGGCCGATCGTCGTATCAGCAATCACTACCTTTACCGGCTCACCGTTGGAATACTTCAGGTTTTCCTCAAATAATTTCGCGGCGGATTTCGCCATGTTCATCGTCTGCTCTTCCAGAGACTCACGAACCTTTAATTTCCCGCGCCGTCCGTCAATCGTCGGGCGAATACCGATCACCGGATATTCGCCGATCAGTCTGCTTTTTGCCATTATCTTTCCCTCCATGAAATTAATATGTACGTTTTTGCCAACGTTTTTCCTTGAGAAATCCATTCGCTGTGGCAATTATACACCATTCTTTTCCTAAATGCACGTAAAATATTTTCTAAAATAGCAAAAGCTGCATGGCAGCCTTTCTGCGTATAGAACGTGCAGAAAAGAACCATGCAGCTATGTATTTGTTTTTCTATTTATATCAGTGTATCTATGATCAGTAACTGTACACCTTTGTTCCGTTCGGAATATTATTGTAAATCCACTTTGCATGCTCCAGAGAGAGGCGCACACAGCCATGAGAAGCATTCGTTCCAAGACCGCTCTCCTGTACCTGTGTCATGCTGCCCGGCTGATAAAGGATGGAATGGAACAGATAATTTCCATAAAACTGCGTGTAATACCAGCATGTATAAGACGAGCCGAAGGAAATGCCCCTTCCGGTAACCGTATAGGATCCCTTCACCGTCGGCGAGGAAGCCTTGCCTGTCGCGCAGGTCCAATAATACTTGAGGGTCCAGTTCCCGTACGAACCGTAGAATATACCCACCTTGTTTGTCGTAGAGTTGACCAGAATCAGCCATTTCGTGCTGCTGGAAAATGACTGTGCCTTATTCAGCATAGCAACCGCTCCGGCATCTACGCTGCCAGTCTTTTTACCCGTGCTGTCCACTGTGCCATAGCCTTCCGATGAAGAGCCTACGATTCCTCCGGTCTGCAGCACACCTGAGCTGTTAAAATAATAGCTTGACCCGCTGACAGTCACCCAGCCAGTCTGCATTTTACCGCTGGATGAAAAGTAATACTTATTTCCGCTGATCGTCTGCCAACCGGTCAGGGCAGCCCCCTTCTGTTCTCCGCTGCCTGTCGTGCTGAAATAATACTTGTAACCATTAATGGTCTGCCAGCCAGTCTGCATCTTGCCAGTGCTGCTAAAGTAATAGCGATAACTGCCAATTTTCTTCAGGCCGGTCACAGCAGCTCCCTTTCGGATCGTATCACCTGATGAAGAAGTCTTTGCTGATTTATAGAAGTAATACTTGTATCCGTCGATTGTTTTCCAGCCGGTCTGCATCACTCCGCTGCCATTAAAATAGTATCGATCGCCACTGATCTTAACCAGACCAGTCGCGGCCGCTCCCTTGGAGATTGTTTCGCCGCTTGCAGAGGTTTTCTCAGATTTGTAGAAATAGTATGTCCTACCATCTACCTTCTGCCAGCCAGTCTGCATCACTCCACTGTCATTAAAATAATACCGGTCGCCACTGATTTTGACCAGACCGATCGCGGCTGCTCCTTTAGAAATCGTGTCTCCATCTGAAGAAGTCTTTCTGGATTTGTAAAAATAGTAGTTTTTCCCATTTACCTTCTGCCAACCCGTCTGCAGCTCTCCGCTTTTATTAAAGTAATACCAGTAGCCGCTGAACTTGACCAGACCGGTCGCGGCCGATCCTCTGGAAATCGTGTCCCCACTCGAAGAGGTCTTCTCTGACTTGTAGAAATAATAAGTCTTACCATTGATCGTTTGCCAGCCAGTCTGCAGAACGCCGTCGGTATTGAGGTAATATCGATAACTGTCGAGCTTAATTAACCCGGTCTTCATCGCGCCGCTGGCATTAAAGTAGTACCAGCTGCCGCTAATCTTGACAAAATCGGTTGCGGCCGATCCTTTGGGAATCACGCTGCCGTCTGAGGATGTCTTCTCTGACTTATAGAAATAGTAAGTCTTACCATCAATTGTCTGCCAGCCAGTCTGCATCACGCTTTTTGTATTAAAATAATACCGATAATCACCAATCTTTACCACCGTATCAGTTACAGCCGCCCCCTTCGGAATCGTACTGCCTGACGAAGTTGTCTTCTTTGACTTATAAAAATAATAGGTCTTGCTTCCAACTGTCTTCCAGCCAGTCTGCATCACGCCATTATCATAGTAATACAGGAAACCGTCGATCGTCACCAATCCCTGTAATACTTTCTCAGTCTCGGTCTCTGATTCTGTCACGCTCTCATTATCTGTTTCCGCGGCCAGAGAGATATCCGAATCTTCTGTAAGCTCAGCCGCGAGCGAAATACCAGAATTCTCGACGATCGTCTCCCGTACAGACGCAGCGGTCTCTTCTGATTCTCTGACACTCTCTGCTGTAGCCTCCGTATCTTCTGCCACAGCATCACTTTCTATAACAATGTCCGATTCAGATAAATTGTCCGCACCAGACACAAGATCCGATTCCACAGTCACTTCTGCTGTCTGATCTGAAGTCTCGGTTTCTTCTGTCATGGTCTCCGCGGTCAGAGTCTCTTCTTCGGCTATGTATTCCGTTGTCACAGTCTCTCCCGCTTCGATCGCGTATTCCGCTGCAGCAGTCGTTGCTGTCTCAGCTGTATCTTCCACTGTCAAAGCGCCTGCTTCTGATGTATCATCCCCTGCTGCACTTTTTGCCGCTTCAGTCATGTCTTCCTCTGTCACGGTTTCCTCCGCTTCGGCCATATCATCCGCAGTCACGAAAGTCTCTGCCGACTCCGTCGTGTCAGTCAAAGACGAGATATTCTCAGCCACTGCAAGATCTGTCTCCATCTGCGCAGATGTTTCCTCTTCTGTCACTGCTTCCACAGCTTCTTCGCTCGCTGTAATTTCAGTGGTCTCAGCTGACACTGCAACAATGCTTTCATCTGAAGCCTCAGCCGCAAAAGCCTGACTGCCGGTTCCAATGGTGGAAACAGCCATAGCCACTACAGCAATCCATGCAACCAATCGTTTCTTCATTGCGTTTTCAATCTCCCCTCTAAATCTTTGGAATTTCCTGTTTTTGCAAAATCTTATTTATTCTACCATAACATCAGTTTGTCTGTCCAGAGCTTAGAAAAATCTTAATAAAAGTAAAACCCCGCCTAGGCGGGGTGATTTTCGCTTCCCGGAAAAATACAGGAAACACCTGATCGTGCAAAATGCTCCATCCATTCCTCGGAAGGTTTTAAATCCGTCACGACCATATCCACATTATGCAAATCGCTTACAACAGAAAAAGCACTGCGGTCAAATTTAGTGCTGTCCGCTACAAGGATTCTCTGCCGGCCAGAGGAAAGCATAACTTTTTTGATACCGGCAAGGGAATCTTTTGATTCCATAAATCCTCTGTCCCGATTGAGAGCCTTGCACGAAAAAAGCACTTTATCCGCGTAATGAGCACGTACAGCATTTTCCGCATCTGTCCCCAAAAAGGTCAGATATCTCTCATCCATCACGCCGCCGGTGGAAATCACCTCCCACTCAGGCGTATCAGCTAAGGCCAACAGGACTTCGACTGAGTTCGTAAGGACGGTCAACCGCTCCTTGCATTCTTTGAGCGCCATAGCCACAAACACAGCCGTACTGCTGGCATCCAGAAAAATATGATCTCCATTCTCTATAAGAGAGGCCGCCAGGCTTGCCATAATCTGCTTGCCGCGCACGTTCTGATTTTTCCGGATGTTAAAAGGCAGGTCAATACTCATGTTCTCGTTGATTACGGCTCCGCCGTAACTTTTCGTGGCATAACCTTCCTTTTCCAGTTTATCAAGATCCCGACGAATGGTTTCTTCGGAAACACCGTAATGGGTGCTCAGTTCAGAAACAACCACTCTTTTCTCTGTCTGCAGTCTTTCGAGAATTTCGTTCCGTCTCTCTAATGCAAGCATCTGTATTCCCTCCACTGCATTTTCCAGTTAATTGCGCGCTTCTCTCGCGTTCTGCGCGAAATATTTACGCAATTGTTCATTATTTTAACAATATAAATGCCCGCTTCTTATTCCCAAAGTCATCTTCAACTCTTGAAAACGCATATCAGCATATTCTTATCTGATCTTTATCAGAGAATCTTCTCAATCATCTTCTGATCCGGATGAGCGATCACGGAAGAATCCAGGTACATCCCTTTTTCCGCGACCAGTTGCTTTGCCCGCTCAATAGAGGCTTCCACTGCGGCCACTTCACCAGTAATAAGCATGTAGGATTTACCACACATACCTTTTGCGATGCGCAGCTCAATCAGTTCCACAATGGCGGTCTTGGCCGCCTGATCCGCTGCTTCGATAATGGATGCAGCATCATAGGTCTCCAGAATTCCCAGCGCGCTGATCTCTTCTACCTGTGAAGTCCCATAAATTGCGGGAAATATGGACTCATGCGGGTTACCCAGCACAAAGCTGTCAATGCATTTATCCTCATAAGTGCTTACAGCTGAATCCACTGCCGCCCGCACTGCGCTCAGATCTCCTGAGATGATCGCCAGATACTTTCCGGGACACACAGTCTGCGCCTCAATAATTTCAACGTCAGCTGTCTTTGCCATAGCGTCCGCTGCTGTAATACCTGCCGCGGTCGTCTTAAATTCAATCATTCCAATTGCCCTGCTCATCGTTTGCGCCCGTCCTTTCCAAACGTAATGATATCAGATTTAACAGCAGAAAATAAAACGATACCGTTCCCATTTCCGCGTGATCGACTTTGAAATCATTTTGATGCAATCACTACATAGCGATCGGTCACTTCCGTCACCGTCCCTGAAATCGAAGCATGGATACCGACGCTTAAGCCTTGAGCGGGCTGCGCGACCAGCTGTCCTTTCGTCACTTCATCGCCTTTACTTACAACGGCGCACGCAGGCGCGCCAATATGCTGGCTCAAAAGTATTTTCACCTGAGGAACTCCCACCGCAGTCTCATCAAGCGGAGCTTCTACATTGTATCTGGATAGTCCCAGGCGGGCCATCAGGCGCTCTTCCGGTACCTTTCGATATTCGCGTGAAGGCTTCACTGGCTCTACCTTCGGGTTCTGTGAAGGACGTACACCAGCCTTTCGCAGACCAAGCTTCATGTCCGCCAGCAGTGTTCTGGGGGAGAGACTCTGCGGACAGGCGTACATCTCACAGACACCGCAGGAGCTGCAGAACGCTGCGTCCAGATAGGGATTCAAATCGCGGAAATCCTGGTTTGCCGCAGCTCTCATAAATCTGGCCGGGTCAATCGGGTGGCCCAGATTGTGACGAGGGCAAAGATCTGTACAGGTGCTGCACTGGCAGCAGATGGATGCCGCCCGCTTCAAATCTATAGAAGAGGTCCGCTGCTTTTTCATCACCACCGGATGATCCTTTGGCAGAACCAGAATCGCGTTCGTTGTTTTCGTAACCGGGTCACTGCCGTTTCCGATCCGTCCCATCATCGGGCCGCCAACAAAATAAACTGCATCCTTCACCGTAACAGTACCTGCCTGCTTTACTACCTCGTCCAGTGTGCATCCTAAGGGAACGCGGACGGTCACTGGCTTACTGACTTCTGCCACCACCGACACGTACTTGTCTGTCACCGGCTCCTGCAATTCCACCGCGCGATAAATATTGTAGACGGTCTCTACATTAAATACCGCGACCCCCTGCTCGATCGGCAGTCCGCCCGGTCTAACCACGCGCCCGGTCGCTTCATAGATCAGCACGACCTCATCACCCATCGGATAAGCTTCCTCAAGAAGATGGATGCGCATCCCCGGGAATTCATCAATATGCGCGTTCAGAGCCTCCACAGTCTTCGTGTAGGATTTCTTTACACCGATAATCGCTTCTGCAGCGCCAACAGTCTGTGCGATCAGAGAAAATGTTTTCATAATCTCATACGCGTGCTTTTCCAATAACTGTCTATGTAATTTTAACAGCGGCTCACATTCCGCGCAGTTCAAAAGGATCGTATTTGCGCGGTCTGTCAGCTTCGCGTAGGTCGGGAATCCGGCGCCTCCGGCTCCCACCACCCCGGCTGTCTGTATCCTGTTCTGAAGTTCATTTAATTCCATGATCCTGCTCCAATCCGATTAGTTGTGCATAATCATCGTTACCAGTTGCCATGCTGACCTGATACATCATCTGTTCACTTCGGGCGCTGGTGAAAACTGCGCGATAGAATGTCAAATGACAAAATCATTCCATTCGCACAAACCAAGCCGATGCATGTCAGTTAATCAAGCCTGCTTCGGACCTTCTGCCCGGCGCAGCATGGCGTCCAGTTCACTTCCGTCATCAATAATTCCAACAATAGCCGCATCCACAGGAGCGTTTTCCACCCCGCAGCCGATCCGTGCGGCACTTCCTAATGTCACCAGCACGTATTCCCCGATTCCGGCTCCGATCGTATCGACCGCAACCATCTGTTCCTGGGCAAATCCAGCCCTTGTATTCTGTACGGGCTCCACGACCATGAATTTGCTTCCTGTCAGTTGATTAATCTTGCGTGTGGAAACAATACTTCCCACTACTTTGCATGCTATCATGCCGTGCCTCCCTATCAGACAATGTCAAATCAGAGGAGCGCTGCACCTCTGTCTGCCTGCAGCGGGCCGCCTCCGGCGCCTTCCGGATAAATTCTTTTCGCAGCCCTGCGCATCAAACAAGTCCTGACATGGAATATCTCAGTCCGACTGGTTTTCCATGCCAGGTTGTTGTATTCATCTGGAAAACTCCTACACGCGATCCATGGCAATATCTCATGCCGTTCTCACGAATCCGTCAGAAGCTACCTGATAATAGTCACGGTATCTCCTGTGGCAATCATGGCCGCGTTGGCCTCGTCCGTGTCGATATGCATTTCAAGAGTAAAGCTCTCATCTACACGGATTTTTACCTGATCAAAGATCGTGCCGCGCTCATTATCCGCCTTTACGCGGACAATATCTCCGTCATGGACCTGAGCCATCTGCGCATCCTTCGGCGACATATGAATGTGGCGTTTTGCCACTATGCAGCCCTCGTTCAGATAAATGACTCCCTTAGGTCCTACTACAGCAATCGGCGCGCTGCCTTTGATATCGCCGGATTCGCGCACCGGAACCTTCATGCCAAGCTTAATGGCATCAGTTGCGGATACCTCTACCTGCGATGCTTTACGCACTGGACCGAGAATGCGGACATTCTCAATCGCGCGCAGCTTCAGGCCGACAATGGTTACTGTCTCGTTGGACGCAAACTGTCCGCCCATAAGCTCTTTTTTCTTAGTTAGCTGGTATCCTGGTCCAAACAACGCCTCTACATGCTCTTGAGTCAGATGGACGTGCCTTGCGGAAACTCCGACCGGCACAACATAGCCGCTGCCCTTAGCTTCAGTCTTGTTGATTGTCTCAATCACCAGTTTTGTGATCATTTCTACAGTACTTGCTTCCAAGATTGCACCTGCTTTCTGTCACAGTAAAAAACCACATATCAGTAACTGTGAAGGTACTGAGCAGTTACGAATATTATTTTAATGTCGGAAGGATTTTCTCCACATCACCATGCGGTCTCGGGATTACATGAGTCGCTACAAGCTCGCCCAGTCTGGACGCAGCCGCGCTGCCGCTCTCTACTGCAGACTTCACTGCGCCTACATCGCCGCGCACCATAACGGTTACAAGACCGGATCCGATCTTCTCTGTACCGATCAGGGTTACGTTTGCTGCCTTGCACATCTGATCAGCTGCCTCGATTGCTGCCGTAAGTCCTCTGGTCTCCACCATTCCTAATGCTTCCTGTGTCATTTTCTTTTCCTCCTTGCTGGATGTTGATATAGTGATTTTCTGGTTTCCTGTTTCCTTTTTCTGTGCAGCTGCGGTCTGCTCAGCCTCTTTTACAGGCTCCTGTACCAGCCCCGCATCCGCAGCTTTTGTTGTCCTCCGGGACGCCGCAGACCTCTTCGGTGCGGCACTCCGGGTCGTTTTCTTTTCTTCTGCCATAATGCCCCTTTCCGTCTGAGTTCATGAAGGATTCTGTTTTCGTCCACCCCGTGGATGGCGCTTTCAAACTTCCATACTCTCATGCTCTCCGGCTATTCGAAAGGTATCTGTTTGCACCTGCCTGATTTCTCATACAGATACAGAACTTTTGTAAATTACGTTATTTCTTATCCCATCTGCTTCTGCTCAGCTCCACGATTTTGACGATCTCTTCGTGAGGCCTCGCGATGACAGCCTTGCAGACCGGCTTTTTAATCCCATTAGCGGCAGCGGTCTCCACTGCCTCTGTGACTGCGGCCACATCGCCCTGTACAATAATGGTCACCAGCCGTCCGCCAAGCTTACGCTCCCATGTCACCAGCTCCACATCCGCTGTTTTGCACATAATGTCCAGTGCGTCGATCGCTGCCACCACGCCTGAGATTTCGATAAATCCATATGATTGATTCATGAGTGAGCCCTTTCTTCGCAAGCTTCCCTATGCGGCTCCTGCCGGTTTACACCAGAGTCGGATGCTTACGTATGTATGCTTCCTGCCGCACGCCTTGTGATTGAGTGCTTTTTCAGATCGTCGGCAGGATCTTCTCCACATCCTCATGCGGTCTCGGAATCACGTGTGCCGCTACCAGCTCTCCGAGACGGGAAGCAGCTGCCTGTCCGCTCTCTACCGCCGCTTTCACGGCTCCAACATCGCCGCGCACCATGACGGTTACAAGACCAGATCCGATCTTCTCCGTGCCGATCAGCGTAACCTCAGCCGATTTGGTCATCGCATCCGCCGCCTCGATCGCTGCTGTAAGACCTCTCGTCTCAATCATTCCCAATGCTTCCTTTGCCATGGTTTGAATCCTCCTCTGATTTTCTTCCAAAAATATATCATATTATTAAACATGTGTACAGTACTTTGTGTTTCGGCCTTTATTCCTTATCCAGAGCACTGATTTTCATCATCTTCTCCGTTCCTTCTTCAGGATTGGGGATAATGTAATGCTGGACAACACCTGTCATGCTCTCAGCCGTGCGAATACCAGCCTCCATCGCCGCTGTCACAGCCGCCACATCTCCTCGGAATTTGATGCATACAAGAAGAGGGACCGGAAGCGCATCCGCATTCGCCGGTTTGTTTTTGTCAAATACCTCCAGGGTTACGTTCGCAGCCTTACATCCGGCATCCGCCGCTACAAAAGCAGTTGCAAGCCCATATACCTCTAAAATTCCTGCAGCCTGTGCCATACGATCTGTTCCTTCCTCTTTCTTGATATGTCCCATATCCGCTCTGCGGATGTGAGACGCAGGCAATGTTCCGATTTTCATGGAAAATCGAGAACGCTACCAAGCCCATCGCGCAGCGATTTAAAATGGCTTGGCTCTCCGCGATATGTCCTACTTAATCAGTTTATAATCGCAATCTTCAGCCCGGTCATGGCAAGGTTGGTCTGCAGCGCCTCGTTGATCTGCTCAAGCGGGAACCGGTCGGTAATCAGATCCGAAATCGGAAGTCCAATTGCCTTTGCTCTCTTGAGGAAGTCAAAGGTAGTTGCATAGTCGCGCAGGGTGTAAACCCAGGAGCCTACGGTCGTGATTTCCTTTGAACAGATATCGAAGTGCGGGTTGATCGTCGCGTCGCCGCCGTTTACAAAGAAGCCCAGTTCGCACAGACCGCCGCCGTTGCGGATAAATTTATAAATATTGGAATGTCCGCCCGGAGCTCCGGTACACTGGAACGCGAAATCTGCCAGATGTCCGCCGAACGCATCCTTCACGCCGCCGGCAAGAGCCTCAATGCCCTTGAAGTTTTTAAAGTTTACAGAGGTCTCAGCACCCATCTTCTTCGCGAAAGCAAGACGTCCATCGTTGCCGTCTACCGCGCAGATATTTTCTACGCCCATCGTGCGCAGCACTGCGATGCAAAGCAGACCGATCGGTCCGCAGCCCTGTACTACCACGCGGCTGTTAAAGCGGAGGATGTTCGTCGTCTTCGCACGCTCTACTGCATGCACCAGCACTGCTGCCGGCTCGATCAGGATTCTGGAATCCAGATCCAGGTCGCTTACATTAAAGAATGTGGAGCCAAAATTTCCGCCGCGGATAAAGATATAGTCAGAAAACCATCCGTTCAGATGAACGTCATCATCCGGCAGAAGTCCGTATACATCCGAACCGCCGACATTCTTTTTATTCAGATCGTACATGGTGATATCCGGGTCATCCTTGAAGATCATGCAGGTTACGACCTTGTCGCCGATCTTTACCGGTTTGCCCGCGGTATCAGTCTTCACGTTTTTGCCCATCGCGACGATCTCGCCCGTGCCCTCATGGCCAAGCGCTACCGGGATCAGTCCGAACGGATCGTTCTTAAACTCATGAGCGTCCGTGCCGCACACGCCGCAGCCTTCTACTTTTACAAGAATATCATCATCGCCCACCGGCGGGATCGGATACTCCTTGATATCAAAATGATTCTTCGCCGTCAGGACTGCCACTCTGGAAGTCTTCGGAATACTGCCGCTGGCTGCAGGTGCTGCTGCCGGAGCAGAAGCTCCATTCGCGCTGCCGCTCATGTCAGCGAGAACCTGTCTTACAATTTGTTCAATACTTGCACTGTTTATATCCATTATTCTACCTCCTGGACGGATCCCGAAAGCACCGCAATGTAATCTTTCTTCTACGGATCCGATATTTATCACTATCAAACACAAAAATCAACGGATGCACAGACTGTCCGACATCACGCAGCGTCTTCTCTTGGTAAAAGTACTCGCGCTGGTAAGTCCCTCGCCGGTACGGCTGGCGATCGTAAAGGTGCAGAAGCCTTCTCCGCCAAAACCGATGGCTGAATAGGACGGACCGTTTTTAACCAGAATCGCCGTGTCAATTGCTTTCGCGTATTTGGTGATATTATCCACGTTTTTCGAATGAATGTGCGCGGAATGGCGGTTGCCATGCTCCAGCCAGACGGCCTGCTCGACTGCGTCATCAAAATCCTTCGCGCGAACCATTCCCAGAATCGGCATCATCAGCTCTGTCGTAATAAGCGGATGCTCCTTCGGTCCTTCAAAAACGATGCAGCGGATATTTGCCGGAGCGTCCACGCCGATCATGGAAAGCAGCGTACGGGCGTCGCGTCCCACACATTTACGGTTCAGCTTGCCTCCTGCGAGTACCACAGCTGTCAGAGCATCCTGTTCTTCCTTAGAAGCAAGATAGCAATCATTTTCAGAGATCAGAGCATTCATCAGCTCATCAGCGATCGAAGCTACCGCGACAATTTCCTTCTCCGCGATACACGGAAGGTTGTTGTCAAAGGTACAGCCGTTTACAATATCTCTTGCCGCCTTATGGATATCCGCGGTCTCATCAACGAGAGCGGGCGGATTGCCTGCACCTGCGCCGATACCTCTTTTGCCAGAGGAGAGAACCGCCGTTACCACGCCGGGTCCGCCCGTCGCGGCGATCAGGTGAATATCCTTATGTTTCATCATAATATTGCTCGTCTCGAGTGTCGGAGCTTCTACGGTCACGCAGATGTTGTCCGGTCCTCCCGCTTCCAGGGAAGCCTCGTTGAGCATGTTAATCGCATAAATCGAAGTCTTGATTGCGGACGGATGCGGATTAAATACAACTGTATTTCCACCTGCGAGCATGCCGATGGTGTTGCACAAAACGGTCTCGCTCGGGTTCGTACTCGGTGTAATCGCTCCGATCACGCCGAACGGTCCCATCTCAATCAGAGTCAGTCCCCGGTCTCCGGACCAGGCTGTCGTCGTAATATCCTCTGTGCCGGGTGTCTTATCCGCTACCAGATGATGCTTTAAGATCTTGTCTCCGACATTGCCCATCCCGGTTTCATCCACGCCCATACGTGCCAGAATCTCCGCGTTTTCATGGATTTTCTTGCGGATGCAGGTAATAATCTTCTCACGCTGATCCATGGACATGACCTTGACAATCTTCTGTGCGCTCTTTGCAGCCTCGATTGCGTCATTCATGTCCTTAAAAATACCATGTTTGCCGGTCGGAGCCTCCGCAATCTGCGCTTTGGCCAGTACAGCCTGTACAATTTCCTGTACCATTGTTTCACTAACAGGCATGAGGTTGTCCTTCTTTCCTAAGTTCGTGTTATACGTTTTCATGTTACCTTCGCCGCTGGTGCGAAGTCCTGTTCTGAACCAATTTCAGTTCATCTTATTTCATTCCCAGCTGCTCCAGAACCTGCTTTGTGATCTTCGCGACCATCTCAGCATCCACACCGTCAGCCTTTGTCTCTTCCGGATCCTTGCCCACGAAATCATACTGATATCCTGGGAACTGCTTGTAGTCCTCTCCGCCACACTTGCCGCAGTTGTGGCAGTTCTTGCCGTCCTTGTTCAGGCAGAGGCTTGCCGGATGCTTGCCCGCCATACCGAATTTACGGCGAATTGCGTACAGCTTCTCAATATTCTTTTCATCAAATTCCTTCGGTCCGCCGAGTACCTTGGACTGATAAAGCAGCTGAGCATAAAACTCAACAGACTCCATCTTCATATATGCTGCGTTCAGGTCGGTTGACCAGGTCAGAGCTCCGTGGTTCTCAAGAAGCACTGCGTCAAAGTACGGAAGATACTTCTCCAGACGATCTGGAATCTCATTGGTGGACGGGGTACCATACTCAGCGATCGGTACACAGCCCAGCGCGATCACTGCCTCCGGCATAATCGGCTGTGTCAGCGGAATACCCGCGATAGCGAAGGAAGTCGCATAAATCGGATGTGCATGTACAACGCTGCCTACATCCGGTCTCTTCTGATACACTCTCATGTGCATCTTAATCTCAGAAGACGGCTTAAATCCCGGATTTGCCTGAATCACTTCGCCCTGCGCATTCACCTTGCAGATGAATTCCGGCGTCATGAATCCCTTAGAAACACCGGTCGGTGTGCAGAGGAACTCATTGTCATTGAGCTTTACGGAAATGTTGCCGTCGTTTGCGGCAACCATGTTGCGATTGTAAATCCGCTTTCCAATGTCACAAATCTGTTTTTTGATCTCGTATTCGTTTGCCATGATTTTGCCTCTCTGTTGTTGATGTTTGCTTCCGGCCAGCCTTTTTCTTTTGAAAAACAGGTCTGGCGTTCCGCATTGGTGGTCGTTGCTGCTGTTTTGTTGCTTCGTTTTTGTTGTGAAGTTTTTGTTGCGTAGTTGCCTGTTGGCTGGTTGTTAGTTGCTGTGTTACTTTTGTTGTTTTTATTAAAACCCATCTTACACCATTCCACGCAATTCGTCAAGGATGTAATGTGGTTTTTTGTTGATTTATTTATAATTTTGTGTGGTTTTTGTACGCTCCAACCATTATAAATGTATGCTAAATGGTAAAGCAGTTTTTCCTTCAGCCGCCGATCTGACAGTCCAGCGCACAGACAGCATGCACTGCCTTTTTCAGGGTATCCATATGCTCTGCTGTCGGAGGAAGGATTTCCTTCATCAGATAATCCCTGCCAAGTCCATCATATTTGTCCTGGCCCAGCCGGTGATAGGGCAGAAGGTGGATTTTCTTCACCCCCGGCAGGGAAGATGCAAACCGGGCAATCGCCTGGATTTCTTCCACGCTGTCATTAAATGTAGGGATCACCGGAACGCGGATCACCAGCTTCGTCTGACCGGAAAGCGCCACCTTTCGGGCATTTTCCAGCATCAGTGCATTGTCCCTGCCGGTAAATTCCTTATGCTTATCGCCGTTCATGTGCTTGATATCCATCAGGTACAGATCCAGCCAGGGAAGAATTTTTTCAATTGTATCCCAGGAAGCACAGGCCATGCTCTCAATAGCTGTATTGATTCCATGTTCCTTCGCTGCCCGCAATAAATCTGCTGTAAAATCCGGCTGGCAGAGGCATTCACCGCCTGAAAGGGTCATCCCGCCTCCGGAGCGGTAGTAATAGGGGCGATCCTGCTCCACTTCTTCTATCATCTCGCGGACGGTCACATCCCGGCCAATCGTCTTATCTACACCGGCCACCTTCATCGTCTGAATCCGATACTCCTGTGATTCCGGATTGCAGCACCAGCGGCAGCGCAGCACACAGCCTTTTAAAAACACAATCGTCCGAATCCCCGGTCCGTCATGGATGGAATAGCGCTGGATGTCAAAAACACGTCCCGTTGTATCCAGATAACTCATGTGTATCTCCTCTTTGCCTTACAGTTCTTGCAGCTGAGCCGTGATCGTTCATGATCAGAACACACTGCCGCTGTTTTTTCGCACAGGACACAGAAGGTGAAAGCACTCTGATTTTCGCCTTTGCATCATCAGCGTCGCCGCATCCTGCGTATCAGAAACCCTGCTCGGTACGGTTGATGATATCGTCCTGCAGTGAACGGGAAAGTGTCGTGAACAAGGCACTGTACCCCGCCACACGCACCACCAGCTGTTTGTAGTTCTCCGGATGAGCCTGCGCATCCAGCAGCGTCTCGCGGCTGACCACGTTAAACTGCACGTGCATGCCCTTCTGGTCAAAATAGCCGCGGATCAGAGATACAAACTTCTCCAGACCTTCCCTTCCGGAAAGAGCAGATGGATGGAACTTCTGGTTAAACAGCGTACCGTTTGACACGATAAAGTGATCCAGCTTCGCCACGGAGCTTGCCGCGGCCGTCGGTCCTTTGACATCTCTGCCTGCTGAAGGCGATACGCCGTCCGCCACCGGTGTGTGGGCATAGCGTCCGTCCGGGGTCGCGCCCGTCTGCGCGCCGAGCGGCACATTGGCCGATACCGGATAAAGTCCCGCCTGGAACTGTCCGCCTCTCGGGTTTTTATAATTCTGCACCGGCTTTGTATAATAGTAGGCCATCTCACGCGCCAGGGCATCTACCTCCGGGATGTTATTGCCAAATTTCGGAGCTGCCTCGATCAGAGAGTGGATCTCCTCATAGCGCGCCTTTTTCTCAGGAGACAGCTGCGTATTGATCACTGTAGTAAGTACGACCGCGGCAGTATGCTCGTCAACCTTCTCTCCCGCAGCCTGCGCCTTCTTAAGAATCGTTGTCGTCAGATCCGCCGCCGACTGCTCGTCCAGTCCCTTTCCATAGTTCCAGGCAAGTGCTTCCTTCAGCTCCTGCATGGTAAATTTTTTCTGTTCAAAAACCAGTGTCTTGACTGCATAAAAGGCATCTGCAATGTTCGCAACTCCAAAGCCCTGCGGGCCTGTGAAGTTGTAAATGGCACCGCCTTCCTGCAGGGATTTCCCCCTCTTCATACAGTCATCCACCAGACAGGATTCAAACGGCAGAGGACACCGTTCCGCATGAGCCATGTCAATCGCGTTGTCCGCATTTACCATCAGGGAAATGCAGTAATCCATCTGTTGTTTGTAGGCATCACAGAATTCTTCGAAAGTCTTCATCTTCGTCACATCGGGAGTTTCAATGCCGACCAACTCGCCCTTGTCGTAGCCGCTCGAAAATACCAGCTCCAGCGGGCGGCACATATTAAAGAACGCCGCGTCATGCCAGCCGTCCGTCTTGCCCGGCGTCTGAGGCTCCACGCAGCCGATGATGCAGTAATTCCGCGCTTCCTCGAGCGAAAGCCCCCGGTTCTGCAGGGCTGGAATGATCACCTCATCATTGTAATAAGCCGGCTGTCCAAGTCCCGTGCGGGTCAGCTCCGCCGCCTTGATCAGGAACTCATGCGGTGAGCCATTCCATACACGGACGGAAAACGACGGCTGCGGCAGATGCACATGCTTCGCTGCCTGGATGCACATGAAGGACAGATCATTTGTCGCGTCCTCTCCGTCCGAATTCTGTCCGCCGGCGATCAGATTCTGGAACAGACTGTAGCCCGCAAATCCTTCCGCCGACGCGCCGTCACGGCACTTATTCAGGTCATTCAGCTTCACCCAGATGCAGTCGATCAGCTCCTGCGCTGCCTCCGGCGTGATTTTGCCCGCTTCGAGATCCTTCTTATAATAAGGATACATGTACTGGTCAAACCGCCCCGGAGAAATCGAATGCCCGCTCGACTCCAGCTGAAGGAGCTGCTGCACAAACCAGAAGGACTGGCAGGCTTCATAAAAGCTGGTCGCGCCCTTTGCCGGGACGCGGCTGCAGTTTGCCGCGATCTTCAGAAGCTCCTGTTTTCTCACCGGATCCGGGCATTTCGCGGCCATCTCCCGCGCCAGGTCAGCATAGCGGAGCGCATACTCTTCTACTGCCTGGCAGCTGATGATCACAGCCTCCAGGAACCGGGACTTTTTCGCGTAATCGCCGTCGCCCACATGGACGGTCTCCAGCTCAGCCTTTGCCTTCGCGACAATACCCTCACAGCCAATCTCCAGCATCTCCCAGTACTTGACGCAGACATGCCCGATGCCATTGTAATAATAATTTCCTGTTGTAAAAATATTGTGCTCAATCGCACGGACCGCCTCCGGAGCCATGTAGGAGGTCGCCAGCTCGCTGGTGGTCTTTCCCTTCCAGTATTTATCCGCCTCGCGGAGCTCTGCCTTTGTCTCCTCTGCGATATAAAAAGGATCTGCCGCACGCGTCGCCACGGTATCAAACTCTGCCTCCAGCCACTCATATGAGTATTCCGGGTAGGTCTGGCAGCCCCTCGGGGCGAGTGTGCTGCTGCCCACAATCAGCTCCCCATCGCGGATCGTAATCGGAATGTGACGACAGATATGCGCAAACGCCTTCGCCCTGCGAATGATGATGGGTTCGCTTTCCGTCTCTTTGTACGACTCGGTGACCAGCTTTGCCCGGGCTGACTCGATCACAGGCATATTGGCAAACAGATCGTCAATCAGCTTCGTGATCCGCTCCGTCTTAGGGAGGTCAATAATGTGAAACGTTTCCATGGTTCTCCTTTCCCATGAGTGCCTTCTGAAGCATTGTGCCAGAGAATAGCAGGCTGTCACACAGAACAAGCCGGCGGCTGACCTCTGCTGTCATTTTATCTCTGACGGCTTCGTGGAACAGGCGCATCATGATAGTAAAACAATTGCTGATTCTGATTATACTCTCCTTCATCAGACATGTCAACATAATCCAACACATTCCCCTGTGGTTTTGTGTTGTTTTTTATTTTTATTTCTGTGTGGTTTTTATTTTTCCGTTTTGTGTTGTCAGAAGCAAATGCCTCTTGTTTGTAAAATACTCATCGCTTTGTTTCAAAGTTTACCAAACATCCATTCTCGCGTCAACATTTTCCGCGAAATTTTCATAAAATTATTCTAAAATTTCATGTGTATTTGTCACTGTTTACCAGTATGGTGTGACCGTGGAATTAAAAAACACCGACCGCAGAATCTATCAGAAATCTTTGATCGGTGTTTTTATCCGGCAGAGAAAGAAAGTTTTTCAGACTACTGTCTAAGCCGACTCTTCTTATCCTCTTCCAGATACAAGGTCTGTTTTATCGCTATCACGCATTCTCGTCCGCAATCGCTGCCTGTGCCGCTGCCAGACGTGCGATCGGTACGCGGAACGGTGAGCAGGACACATAATCAAGACCAATCCTATGGCAGTACTCCACGGAAGACGGATCGCCGCCGTGCTCGCCGCAGATACCAAAGTGCAGATCCGGATTTGCCGGGCGGCCAAGCTCGATTGCCATCTCCATCAGCTTGCCGACGCCGTTCTGGTCAAGCTTCGCGAACGGGTCGTTCTCGAAGATCTTTGCGTCATAGTAAGAGGTCAGGAACTTGCTTGCGTCGTCACGTGAGAAGCCGTAGCACATCTGTGTCAGGTCGTTTGTACCAAAGCAGAAGAAATCAGCCTCTTTTGCGATATCCGTAGCAGTCAGAGCCGCACGCGGGATTTCGATCATCGTGCCGACTTCGTATTTCAGATCTGCATCTGCTGCTGCAATCTCGGCATCCGCCACTTCCACAACCAGCTTCTTGACATATTTCAGCTCCTTGGCATCGCCAACCAGCGGGATCATGATCTCCGGCACAACCTTCCAGTCCGGATGTCTCTTCTGTACATTGATCGCCGCGCGGATAACCGCCATTGTCTGCATCCGGGCAATCTCCGGGAAGGTGATGTCCAGACGGCAGCCGCGGTGGCCCATCATCGGGTTGAACTCCTTGAGTGCGTCGATCTGCTTGCGGATATGCTCCATGCTCTTATGCTGTGCGTCAGCAAGCTTGCGGATATCCTCCTCCTCGGTCGGCACAAACTCATGAAGGGGCGGATCCAGGAAACGAATAGTAACAGGATTGCCTTCCATCGCCTCGTACAGGGCCTCGAAGTCTGCCTGCTGATACGGAAGGATCTTTGACAGAGCCGCTTCTCTCTCTTCCGTTGTCTCCACACAGATCATCTCGCGGAACGCGTCGATTCTCTCCTCACCGAAGAACATATGCTCAGTACGGCAAAGGCCAATGCCCTCTGCGCCCAGCTCGCGTGCCTTGCGCGCATCTCTCGGGGTATCTGCGTTCGTCCTGACCTTCAGCTTGCGGTACTGGTCTGCCCACGCCATAATACGTCCGAACTCTCCCGCAATCGTCGCATCCACGGTTGGGATAATTCCCTCGTAAACATTACCGGTCGAGCCGTCGATGGAAATCTCATCGCCCTCATGGAATTCCTTGCTGCCGATGGTGAACTTTTTATGAAGCTCGTCCATCACAATATCGCCGCAGCCGGATACACAGCAGGTACCCATACCACGCGCTACCACTGCCGCATGGCTGGTCATACCGCCGCGGACAGTCAGAATGCCCTGTGCGCTCTTCATACCTTCGATGTCTTCCGGAGAGGTCTCCAGACGAACCAGGACTACCTTCTCTCCTCTCGCTGCCCATGCCTTTGCGTCCTCAGCTGAGAAGACGATCTTGCCGCAGGCTGCTCCCGGGGAAGCGCCCAGGCCTCTGGTCATCGGCACTGCCTTGTGCAGAATGTAGGAGTCAAACTGCGGATGAAGCAGGGTATCCAGGTTACGCGGATCAATCATCGCCACCGCTTCCTTCTCGGTGCGCTTACCCTCGTCCACAAGGTCGCAGGCAATCTTCAGTGCGGCCTGCGCCGTTCTCTTGCCGTTACGTGTCTGAAGCATGTAGAGCTTGTTATTCTCTACTGTGAATTCCATGTCCTGCATGTCTCTGTAGTGGTCTTCCAGAATCGTGCAGACTTCCTTGAACTGAGCAAATGCCTGCGGGAACTTCTGCTCCATCTCGGAGATATGCATCGGCGTACGCACACCGGCTACCACGTCCTCGCCCTGCGCGTTCGTCAGGAACTCACCGAACAGACCTTTCGCGCCGGTCGCCGGGTCACGTGTAAACGCAACGCCCGTGCCGCAGTCATCGCCCATGTTGCCGAACGCCATCATCTGTACGTTCACAGCGGTACCCCAGGAATACGGGATATCATTGTCGCGGCGGTATACATTTGCACGCGGATTGTCCCAGGAGCGGAACACAGCCTTGATCGCCTCGACCAGCTGTACCTTCGGATCGGTCGGGAAATCGCTGCCGATCTTCTCTTTGTATTCTGCCTTAAACTGATTTGCCAGCTCCTTCAGGTCGTCCGCATCCAGCTCTACGTCATGCACAACGCCCTTTTTCGCCTTCATCTTGTCGATCAGCTCTTCGAAATATTTCTTGCCGACCTCCATTACGACATCGGAGAACATCTGAATGAAACGGCGGTAGCAGTCCCACGCCCAACGCGGATTACCCGACTTCTCGGCAAGCACCTCTACTACTTCCTCATTCAGGCCCAGGTTCAGGATCGTATCCATCATGCCCGGCATGGATGCACGCGCACCTGAACGTACCGATACAAGCAGCGGATTCTGAATGTCGCCGAACTTCTTGCCGGTGATCTCCTCCATCTTGCCGATTGCCTCTACGATCTGACCCATGATCTCATCATTGATCTGACGGCCGTCCTCATAGTACTGTGTGCAGGCTTCCGTGGTGATCGTAAAGCCCTGCGGTACGGGAAGTCCGAGGTTTGTCATCTCGGCGAGGTTTGCTCCCTTGCCACCGAGCAGGTTGCGCATGTCGGCATTGCCCTCGGTGAACATATAAACCCATTTGTTCATGTTTCCTATTCCTCCTGAATTGTTTTTCGGGAAAGAGCCAGTTCTTCCAATGCACAAAACATCCGACGGCGGCGTTCTTTTCGAAGCCTCCGGCGAATGAGCCTGATGTGCTGTTTTCCGAACCGCGTTCTGTCTGTCTCATTTGCCCGCCTGTCCAAAGGCACAGCCAAACGGGTAAATGACTGCTTTCAAAGCTTTTCGTCATCGCGGCTTTTGGATTTCCCATTTGGATATCTAATCTTCATCCATAGGTCAATTGTAACATATTTCTAATAACAGTCAAGAATATCCTTGTCTATTTTCTTGACTTTTTTGTGCATATTCTTTGAAAAGAGTATGTCGTCCAGCTTATTTTTGTATTTTTTTACGGATAATTCTATATAAGCTTTTGTGTGCCTTGCCCGGCTCTGTGCATAAAATACCCCGCAGCGAACCGCGGGGTACCATTCTAAACTATGAATACAGGGAACCGATTATTTTCTGTAGGAGCTGCGGTTCAGCACAAGGTGCTTCGGCACACCGTTCACCATCAGCGGCATCAGCTCGCCTAAGATCAGCGGGCGCGCATACTCAACATATCCCTCACCGATGTCTGTACCGTCGTTGATGATCCACTCGGACGGAACCGGTCTCTCTACGTTTGCAATCGCATGAATGTCATAGATGCTGTAGCCAACCTGATACGGGCTGCGCTCCTTTACATCGAT